>CACJMW010000037.1 GCA_902594655.1 uncultured Pelagibacteraceae bacterium | reverse complement strand
TACAGGTATCAAGAATAGAGACTCCATCTCTCATAATATTCTCACCGTATGGAGCGATAGTAATAACAGATGGAAGTCCAGTTTCTTTCATCACTTTTAAAGCCATATAAGCTTCTTCAGCGTAATAAAAAGTTTCACCAATTAAAATGTCTGCTTGCTCATCTACTGCCCAGCCAACCATTTCACGAAACATTTTTTCTACTTCTAATTGGGATTTTTTATCATCATGATTCCAAATGTTTGAATTTGAGATATTTCCAGCCATCAAGTTTTGCTCATCTCCTAAGGGGCTAACTGCAACTTTTTTTGCAATTTGTAATGCTGCTCTATTAAGGGGTTCTAATAGCTCTTCCTTAGATATAACACGCATTTTTTCTCTATGACCATTGTAAGTAAAAGCTTGAACAATATCTGATCCAGCATGTTGAAAATCTCTGTGCAAATTTAGCAAAGCTTCAGGGTTTTCTAATGAAACCATAGGAACAAACTCACCAGAGGACATGTAACCTCTTTTTTCTATTTCAAAAAGAAATCCTTCTGCACAAATTACTGGGCCTTGGTCTAATCTTTCGATTAAACCTCTTTTTTTATTTTTAGTCATTTTCTTCTCCTTTTAATTAGGAGAAGAAGCTCATAAAATTAAATGAGGGCAAATAAAAGTATGAAACCCCTTCTCCTTTTTAGTGCTTTAGCTTTATGCTGGGTGCACAATATGGTTCAAATCACCCGGTTTCTTTTTATTTTTGATAAAAAAAAACCACCTACTAATGCGGTGGTTGATGGAATCGCTTTAGCAGGTTTTATATAGCGCCTGCAATTTGATATAAATCAGCGCTTGTTATTACAGTACCACAATATTAAATACATTCAACAAATTTTTTTTTATGGAAAATCAATTAAAAAATGAACAGAGCCCCTATCTAAAACAACACAAAGACAATCCTGTCTCTTGGTTAGCCTGGAATAAAGAAAGCTTAAAAAAAGCTAAAGAAGATAAAAAACCAATATTTTTAAGCATTGGTTATGCAAGTTGCCATTGGTGTCACGTTATGGCCCATGAGAGCTTTGAAAATAATGAAACGGCAAAAATAATGAATGAAAGATTTGTTAATATTAAAGTTGATAGAGAAGAAAGACCCGATCTCGATTTTATATTTCAAAAAAGTTTATCAATATTAACTGGAGCTCAAGGTGGCTGGCCATTATCAATGTTTTTAGATGAGAATGCCGTTCCTTTTACAGGAGGTACATATTTTCCACCACGAGAACTCCAAGGTAGACCTAGTTTCAATAGTGTTTTAGAAAATGTTTCAAAAGTATATCAAGAAAATAGAGATAAAATTCTAAATCAAGCTGATCAGATGAAAATGGTCTTTAAGGAACTTAATAAAAAAAATGCTGTCCTTAAACAAGATTTAGAACCATATGTTGAAAAAATTATCAATTATACAGATGAAATAAACGGTGGCTTTAAAGGTTCTCCTAAATTTCCACAATTTTATATTTTTGATACAATTTTACATTTTTATAAAAAAACAAAAAATAAAAAATATTTAGATGTTGTAGAAAAATTATTACTAAGTTTATCATCGAAAGGTATTTACGATCATTTAGAAGGTGGAATTTCTAGGTACACTGTTGATGAAAAATGGATCGTACCCCACTTTGAAAAAATGCTTTATGACAATATTCAATATGTAAATTTACTTAATAATTATCTTAGCAATAAAGAAAATAATTATTTAAAAAAGAAACTAATACAAACTATTAAATTTATAAATTCTGAATTTATTGTAAAAAATAATTTACTTGGTTCAGCTTATGATGCTGATAGTGATGGAGTTGAAGGAAAATATTATGTTTGGAAATACCAAGAATTAAAAAATATTTTAGGAAACGATTTAGACATATTTAAAAAAAAATACCTCATATCTGAACAGGGAAATTTTGAAGGATCAAATATTTTAGTTGAGAATTTAGATCCAAATCTAAGCAATGACTCCAAAATTATAGAAATAGAACAAAAACTTTTAGAAATTAGAAAAAAAAGGAATAAACCTTTTTTTGATGATAAATCTCAAACTGATTTAAATGCATTTTGGATATATACAAATCTATACTCATCAATAATTCTGAATGATAAAGCTTTATTTGATAAATCAATTAAAAATTTTGAGAATCTTATCCTAATTTATCAAAATAAATTATTTCATTGTTATAATGATAACAAACAAATTGATGTTTTTTTAGAAGATTATGTTTATTTTTGTTTACTTTTACTGAGTAACTATGAGTTTACAAAAAATCAATCCTCATTGGAAAAGTGCATTAAGTTAATGGACGAAGCTTGGGACAATTTTTTTAATTCTAATGAGGGGATTTTACAAAAAAATAAAGTTCAATCTAACGATCTGTTTGTAGAACCCATTGATCTAAACGATAATAATATACCAAACGGAAATGGTGTTTATTTATTAATCTCAAATAAGTTAAACAATATTGCTACTGAAAGTAAATGGAAGGAAAGAATTGATATATTATCTAAATCTTTTCACTCACACATAAATTCAAATTTTGCTCAAATGTTTAGCTATATTAAAATTTTAGACATATGTGAGGATAACATTACCATCACAATTAATTCAAAAAATACTGATATAATCAATAAAATAAGAGAGCAAGTGATCAAAAAATTTATGGATAAGGCTTCAATTT
>CACJMW010000036.1 GCA_902594655.1 uncultured Pelagibacteraceae bacterium | reverse complement strand
TCTATTACGCAAACACAAGATTGGATGCAAAGAATATTGATTTTGATGATTCTTTCATTTACTCAGAAATAAATAAAAAAATTAATTCTAGAAAAATAAAAATGTATCAAATGCATAGAGACGAAGCTTTGGAAGCATTTAAAATTTGGGATACGAAAAAAAATAAAATTAAGTATTAAATGGATATTCTTACTTATACAATAAAGTGGTCTGAGGTTATTTTAAGATGGGCGCACGTACTGTTTGCTATTCTATGGGTAGGTAATAGTTTTTTATTTAATTATTTAGACAACAAATTAAATAAAAAAATCACTAGTAAAGACATCGATGGTGAAGGTTATTTAATGCATTCAGGTTTTTTTTACAAGCTATCAAGACTTAAAACATCTCCTGATAGTAGTTATCTTAAACAATTAGTGATATTTAAGTGGCAAAGTTACCTAACATTTGTAACCGGAATTTTACTCCTTTTTATAATTTATTACTACAACGCAGGCGTTTTGATGGTTGATAAAAGGGTATTAATTATTTCACCAACCTCAGCTATTTTATATTCAGTTCTCTCCTTGGTAATTTCGTGGTTTATATATGATTTTTTATGTAAATCCGATTTAATTAAAAATGAGTTCTTATTTCTTGTTACAATGTTAATATTGTTAACCGTTTTAACATTTGGCTTAACAAAAATATTTGGTCCAAAGTTTGCAATCTTAAGCGTAGGATTAATAATTGGCTCAAATATGTTTGCAAACGTTTTTACAGTTATAATTCCTAACCAAATGAATATTATAAACAGTAGCAAAAGATCCAAAAAATTTGATATGAGTCTCTCTCTGGCAGCAAAACAAAGATCAATACATAATAATTATTCTACTTTTTTAGTCTTATTTATAATGTTGTCAGGCCACTCTAGTTTTTTAGTTTATCATAAATATAATTGGGCAATATTTGTATTAATTGGAATAATTTCAGTTTTAGCAAGACATTATTTTAACTTGAGAGGCAGAAACATTCACAGGTTGCATTATTTAGTAGCATCAATAGTTGCTTTGATAATTCTAGCAGCTATAATTTTTATATTCAAAAATTAATCATTAAAAAAAATGTCGGAGAAATTAATTGTAAGCTGGGAGGAATATAACAGAACTGTTGAGAAACTGGCTGTTCAAATTGATGAGAGTGGATATAAGCCCACAATTTTAATAGGTATAATGCGAGGAGCAGCTCCTATGATAGATGTTTTAAGTAGAATATTTAAATTGAAGTGTGCATATCTTGCTGTGGAGTCTTATAGCGGAAAAGGAATTGAAGATGAACAAGGTGATATTGTTTTCTCAAGAGAAATGAGTTCAATAGCTCCTAATATGGGTGGAAGAATTTTGTTGTGTGACGATCTATCTGATACAGGGATTACATTTAACAAAAGTATTGATTGGTTAAAACAATATGGTCCAATCAAAGGAAAAATCGATGATATTAAAACTGCAACATTATGGAAAAAACAAAAATCAACTTTTGAGCCTGATTTTTGCTCAGTAAAATTAGATGCGAATCCTTGGATTGTGCAGCCTTTTGAAGTCTATGAAGAAATAAGAATTGAAGATATTAAAAAAAAACATCAAAAATAAAAAAGGCGACCTCGAAAGACCGCCTTTTTAAAAAATTTAATTTATCTTTTTAGTCTATATAGCAAAACTTATTACACTTGCTATAGCAATTACCCATATTGCAGGACTTGTATCAAATTTACCCGTAACAAGTTTTACTGCAGCATATGAAATAAATGCCAGCGCAATTCCATGTGATATAGAATATGTAAATGGCATTGCTATCATAGCAAGAACAGCAGGACCTGATTCAGATATATCATCCCACTCTATGTCAGTTATATTTCTGACAAATAGTGTTGCAATATATATAAGTGCAGCTCCATCTATTTCTTTAGGTAAGCTAGTAGCTAGTGGACTGAAGAATAGACATAAAAGGAATAGAATACCTATTACTAAAGATGTCATTCCTGTTCTACCACCAGCTTTAACTCCTGCAGCTGACTCAACGTAAGTAGTTACAGTAGAAGTACCCATCATGGCACCAGCAACTGTAGATACACTGTCTGAAAGCATTGCTTTATCAATGTCTTGTATTTTACCATCTTTACCTATTTTTCCAGAAACATTCGCAACACTGGTAAGTGTTCCGGCAGTATCGAAGAAGTCGATAAAAAATAAAGTAAATATTACCGTAACCATTGAAGCTGATAGAGCAGCACCCAAATCAAATTTGAAAAGATACGTCATTGATGGTGGTGGTGAAACAACACCATAAAAATCTCCCAAACCTGTTATCCAGGCAATTGCACTAAAGCCCACAATTCCAATTATTATATTTCCTTTAATACCTTTTTGTTCCATCACGATCATTGAAACAAAAGCTCCGGCACCAAGTAATAGAAGTGGATTAGAAAGATCTCCTAGACCAACCAAAGTTGCAGGATTATCTGAAGTTAATCCCATAATTTGAAATCCTATAATAGCTAAGAACAATCCTATCCCTGCTCCAATACCAAGTTTTAAACTTTTTGGAATTGAGTTAATTAACCAAGCCCTTATTGGTGTTAATGAAATAATTAAGAACACTACACCGGCTACTAACACAGCACCCAAAGCTTCTTCAGGAGTGTATTGCATTCCTAGACATACACCGTAGGCAATAAATGCATTTATTCCCATACCAGGCGCCAGTCCAACAGGCCAAGTTTTTGCATAGAAGGCACAAATGAA
>CACJMW010000035.1 GCA_902594655.1 uncultured Pelagibacteraceae bacterium | reverse complement strand
TTTGAAGGTATTAAAATCACGACCGCATAGTATAAAATTTGTATTAAAATCATTTTTTAGAAAATGATATCTATTAAGTATTGATTTATTTAAAAAACTTATTAAGAAATCTATTTCAAATAAGCTTGTTTGACAAAAATATTTAAAAAAAAATAGGAATATAAAATGAATGTAAGGATGTTTGATTTAAGAGTTAAAGACACAAATATTCGAAATGAATTAAAAAAAAATTTTAAAAATATTTTAGATCACGGAATATTTTTTTTTGGCCCAGAGTTATTCAAATTCGAAAGAAAAATGGCTAATTTTTTAAATATGAAATATACTTTGGGGGTAGCATCTGGCAGCAGCGCTCTTTACCTGGCATTAAAATCTTTAGGTATCAAAAAAGGTGATGAAGTTATTACATCTCCTTACTCTTGGATAATTACATCTAATGCAATTGTTGAATGTGGAGCTACACCAGTTTTTGTAGATGTAAAGGACGACTATAATATTGATGCTGATTTAATAAGTAAAAAAATTACATCAAAAACAAAAGCTATAGTCCCAATGCATTGGGCAGGTCATATGTGTGACATGTATAAAATTAAAAAAATTGCAAAAAAACATAATTTGTTCGTAGTTGAAGATGCTGCACAAGCATTTGGTGCTAAATATAAAAATAAAAAATCGGGAAATTTTTCTGATGTTGCAGCATATAGCATGAATCCCATGAAGCCATTCAATGGATATGGAGAAGGTGGGCTTGTTGCAACAAATAATAAAAAAATTTATGAAAAAATAAAGATGTTAAGGTATGGTGGCACAACCTCTGATCCAGAAAAAAAAATAACAAATAATTGTATAGAAGTTTCATTAAATCATAAAATGGATACGATTAATGCTGCCATGTTACTTGTTTCATTTAAATTTTTTAAAAAAAAAGTAACTAAATTAAAAGCTGTTAAGAAATATTATGACAATTATCTTGATAAAAAAATCAAAAAACAAACTACAGAGAAATTTGAAACACCTGGAATGTATGCTTACCCCATACAAATTAATAAAAGAGATAAAATTAAAAAATTTTTAGAAAAAAAAAATATTGAGACAAAAATAGTGTATGATCCTCTTATATCAGAAACGCCTGCATATAAAAAATATAATACAAATGACACTCCTAATGCCAAACGAATATTAAGCAAAACATTAAATATTCCAATTCACGAAAAATTGACAAAAAAAGAACTTAAGTATGTTGTTGATAATATTAATTTTTCAATTAAAAACTTGTAAAAATGTTAAATATTTCTGAACAGCTAATTAAAGATTTAATTGATCAAGGCGTGAATACTTTTTTTGGTGTTCAGGGTGGTGCATGTGCAAGACTTATAGAGAATGTTATAAAATATAATGGTAACTTTGTCCCCGTTTTAAATGAGCAATCTGCAGGATTTTATGCGCACGGATATCACCTTGCAACAAACAAGACCGCAGGTCTGATTTTTACAACAGGTCCTGGTTTAACTAATGGACTGTCTGGTATAGCAGCGTGTTATTATGACAGAATACCCCTTGTAACATTAGTTGGTCAGGTAAACTCAAAAATCAATATAGCGAAGTCTACGAATACTAGAATGGTGGGGTTTCAAGAAGTGCCTCATTTGGAACTATCAAAACCAATTTCAGATCATTGTATAAAAATAGATAGTGAAAAAAAGTATTTGAGTGTTAGAAAATCACTATTAAGTTCATTAACTAACAAAGTTCAAGTTGTTGAAATACTAGATGATATTCAGAGAAAAATTTTAAAAAAAAAATTAAATAAATTTAAATTGAAAAAATTTGAAAAAGCGAAAAAATATCTTGTAAATAACAATTATCTTAATCTTATTAAAAAAGCCAAAAAACCTATTATTATAATTGGTGCAGGATTTTCACGCGATCAACAAAACAAATTAATTTTAAAAAAAATAAGCCAGCTTAATATTCCAATTTCAGTTACTTGGGGTGGCCAGAAGGTACAGAAATATTTTTCTAAAAGTTCTAACTATATTGGATTGATGGGTACACATAATCCTGGAATGGCAAATGAATATTTAAAAAAAAGTGACCTTGTAATTTCACTCGGATGTTCATTGCTTCAGCATCAGATAGGTAAAAATCATGATGATTTTGCGCCAAAATCAAATATTATTTATGTAAATAACGATTTGAATGAAGCTAGGAGAGCAAGCCTTCAGTTTGGCAGTAGACTTAAACCCGTCTTGCTTGATGCAAATAAATTTGTAGATAATTATTTATTAAAGATCAAAGTTAATAAAATAAAATTTGAATTTAAAGATATTAACTCAAATACAAGTCCGGTTAATTTTTTAAAAAATATATTTAAAAAAATTAACAGAAATTCAATAATTTTTTCTGATGCGGGCGCAACCTTATCTTGGACATATCAAGCTGCCAATTGTTTAAAATCTTGTCCTCCAATTTTTACAGCATTTAATTTACATTCTATGGGTTATTCGAATTGCGCAGCTGTAGGAGCAGCCATATCTAATAACAAAAATATATATTGTGTAATAGGTGATGGAAGCGTCCCAATGAACAGCCAAGAACTTGCTTGGTTAAAAAAATATTCAGTAAAAATCATTATTTTAGATAACCGTGGCTATGGTATTATTAGACAAACACAAAGGCAATTTTATAAATCTAAGTTTTATGGATCAGATTTTTTTAATTATAAATCAAGTCTTCCAGGCTTTTCGTTAGAAAAAATTTTAAATTCCTATGAAATACAAAATAAACGGATTAATAGTAAAATTGATAAAAAAAATTTGAATTGGTTAGTATCCTCTAGAAAATCGAAAGCACTTATATTTAA
>CACJMW010000034.1 GCA_902594655.1 uncultured Pelagibacteraceae bacterium | reverse complement strand
AATTATTTAGACACAAAAAAAGCCTCAAGTAAAAATAAGGCTGTAATTCTGCATTCAGAAGTAAAAATACCAGAATTTAAAGGAAAATTCGGTATCAAAACAAATCAAAAAATTCTTAATTTTTTAAAAAAAAATAAGTCATCAGAAGATAATCTAATATTTTCATTAAACGAGGATTTTGATCATAAGTTAGTGATTATTATTTTAGGAAAAAAACATGGTGAATTAGAATCTGAGAAGCTTGGAGCTAAGTTTTTCGAATTTTTAAAAAAGAATGAAATATATGAAATCAGTTTTACATCCACAATTGTAAATAATATTTTGAATTTAAATTCTTTTATTCACGGAGCTGAGCTTAAGTCTTATGAATTTAATTTATACAAAACTAAGAAAAATAATAAAAATTTCACACTTTTGATTGATAAAAAAGAAAATAACCAAATGACGAAAAAACTAAGTGCTATTTTAGAAGGTGTAAATTTTACAAGAGATTTAGTATCTGAGCCAGGAAATATTTTACATCCCGATGAGTACTCAAAAAGATTATTACAATTAAAAAAAGTTGGGTTGAAAGTAACATCATACGATAAGAAACAATTAAAAAAAATGGGATGTAATGCTCTACTTGGTGTTGGACAGGGCAGCATTAGAGGATCTTACTTAGTGACAATGGAATGGAATGGAGATAAATCTAACTCGAAGCCAATTGCCTTTGTAGGAAAAGGTGTTTGTTTTGATACTGGTGGAATTTCTCTTAAGCCAGCAAAATTTATGGAAGATATGACTTATGATATGGCTGGTTCTGCAGTAGTTGCAGGATTGATGAAAAATTTTGCATTAAGAAAAGCAAAAATAAATGCAGTCGGTGTAGTTGGACTTGTAGAGAATATGCCAGGTGGAAATGCTCAAAGACCAGGGGACATTGTTAAGTCTTATAGTGGAAAAACAATTGAAGTTTTGAATACTGATGCTGAAGGCAGGTTAGTATTAGCTGATGCACTAACTTTTACCGAAGAAAAATATAAACCAAAATTTATTATTGACCTAGCAACTTTAACTGGAGCAATAATTGTTGCTCTAGGATCTGAACATGCTGGATTATTTTCTAATAATGATAAGTTATCCTCTCAATTACAAGATACAGGAATAAAGGTTGAGGAAAAGGTTTGGAGATTACCTTTAAACAAAAATTATGATAAATTGATGGATTCAAAAAATGCTGATATGCAAAATATTAATTATGTAGGAGGAGCAAGCTCAATTACAGCTGCACAATTTTTGCAAAGATTTATAATAAACAAAACGCCTTGGGCACATTTAGATATCGCAGGAATGGCTTTTTCAAAATATGGAGGAGCACTTAACTCAAGTGGAGCAACTGGATATGGTGTAAGATTATTAAATAAGTTAGTGGAGGATCATTATGAGTAATTTAGAGCAGACTTTATCGATAATTAAACCAGACGCTGTTGAAAGAAATTTACAGGACGAAATAAAGAAAAATTTTATTGAAAATGATTTTAAAATTATAAAAGAAAAAAAGATTCAAATTTCAAAAAAGTGAAGCAGAAGAATTTTATAAAGTTCATCAATCCAAACCATTTTATGGAGAACTATGCAACTATCTTTCATCGGGACCAATAGTCGTTATGATTCTTGAAAGAGAAAATTCTATTTTAGAAAATAGAAAATTAATGGGCGCGACAGATCCTTCAAAAGCTGAAGAGGGTACTATTAGAAAAAAATATGGCCTTTCAATAGACAAAAATTCAGTTCATGGATCTGATAGCATTGAAAATGCTAAGATAGAAATAGATTTTTTTTTTAGATCTTAGACAGAATTTTATTAATAGCTCTTGGATATAGTTGATTTTCTAATTTTAATATTTTTTTCGCAAGCTTGTTAGGATTATCCGATTTTAAAATTTTAATTCTTTTTTGAAGAATTGTTTTACCAGAATCTAATTTTTCGTTTACAATATGGACTGTGCAACCAGAATATTTCTCCTTATTCTGTATTACTCTTTCATGCGTATTTAATCCTTTATATTTTGGCAATAAAGAAGGGTGTATATTAATTATTGTTTTATTAAATTTTTTTATAAAATTTTTACTTAATACTTTCATAAATCCAGCCAAACATATTAACTCAATTTTATATTTTGCTAAGTAATATAAAATTTTCTTTTCTGCTCTGTTCTTATTGTAATAATTTATCACTTTTGTATTAATTTTATTTTTATTTGCAAATTTCACTCCTTTTATATTCAAGTTATTGCTTATTACTAATTTTAAATTAATTTTAGAATATTTTTTCTTTGAATAATAATATATTGATTTTAGGTTGCTACCACGACCTGATATAAAAACTGCACAAAATTTTTTCTTTTTACCAATTAATTTTACCATTTAATATAATTTTAGATTTACCTTTAATTATTTCTCCAATTACATAAGGTTTGTATTTTTTTGAAAAATATTTTTTTATTTTTTTAAAATTATTTTTTTTAATTATAATTATAAATCCAACACCACAATTAAAAGTCTTTAACATTTCATTATCAGATATTTGATAATTTTTTAACCATGAAAAAACCTTTTTGACTTTAATTTTATTTAAATTAATATTTGCACATTTACCCTTTGGAATTATTCTTGATAAATTATCTTTAATACCACCACCTGTGATATGTGCACATCCATTTATTAATTTTAAATCAATTAAATTAGAAAGTTCTTTTACATAAATTTTAGTTGGTTCCAGCAACCATTTTTTTAATTTTTCATTCTTTTTATATTTTATCCTTTTTTTACTTAAAACATGTCTTACAAGCGAATATCCATTTGAATGTAGGCCAGAGGACGGGATAGCTACAATTAAATCATTTTTTTTTATATTTTTTTGTTTTAAAATTTTATCTTTCTCAACTAATCCTACACAAAAGCCAGCTATATCAAATTTACCTTTAGAGTAAGTTCCAGGCATTTCTGCAGTTTCACCTCCGACTAATTCACAATTACTAATTTTGCATCCATCATTAATGCCTTTTAAAATATCTTTTAATTTTTTTTGAACAATTTTGTTTATTGAAATGTAATCAAGAAAAATAAATGGTTTTCCGCCTTGTACCAAAATGTCATTTACACTCATGGCAACTAGATCAATCCCGATTGTGTCAAATTTATTAAGTTCATTTGCAATCTCGATTTTAGTTCCAACTCCATCTGTACTAGCAACTATATGAATATTTTTTAAGTTTGATGGTAATTTAGTAATAGATCCAAAATTACCTATATTATTATTCATCTTATTTTTGTTATTTTTTTTAGTTATTTTGGATATAAATCTAATGAATTTATCAGC
>CACJMW010000033.1 GCA_902594655.1 uncultured Pelagibacteraceae bacterium | reverse complement strand
AGGTATGTTCGTTAATTTTGACGAACCTCAAGAAATTAAAATTCAAGATCAACCAAAAGAACCAGAATTTAATCAAAATTTATTAAGAAAAGTTGATGAATTAGAGTTGTCTGTAAGATCTATGAATTGTTTAAAAAATGATAATATAATTTATATTGGAGACTTAGTTCAAAAATCTGAAGGTGAAATGTTAAGAACCCCAAATTTTGGTCGAAAATCGCTTAATGAAATTAAAGAGGTTTTGAGCGGAATGTCACTTTATTTAGGCATGGAGATTCCAAATTGGCCACCGGATAACATTGCAGAATTGTCAAAAAAGCTAGAGGATTCAATTTAAAATAAATGAGACATAGATTAGGTCACAAAAAATTAAATAGAACATCTGAACATAGAAAAGCATTGTTAAAAAAATATGCTAAATTCACTTGTTAAATATGAGCAAATAACAACAACATTGCCAAAGGCAAAAGTTTTAAGACCCGAAGCTGAAAAACTTATTACAATTGGAAAAAAAAATACATTAGCTAATACTAGAAGACTTGTTTCAAAACTACAAAATATTACAACAGTAAATAAGATTAGAAAAACTTTATCAAAAAGATATGAATCTAGAAGGGGTGGATATACTCGAATAATTAAAGCCGGATATAGATATGGCGATAACGCACCTTTAGCAATTATTGAATTCGTTGACAGGGATCTTGAAGCTAAAAGAGTTGATAGAAAAAAATCTAAATCTGACGAAAAAACAAAATTACAAACTTCAGAGAAAAAAACAGCTTAATAATTAATTCTGAACCTTATGCTAGAGGTTATTAAGATAGAAAATTCATCAATAGGCTTACGTATTGATAAATGGATTAAATCTAAAATCACTAAAATACCCCAAGGTTTAATTGAAAAAGACCTTAGAAATGGAAGAATTAAAGTTAACAAAAAAAAAGTAAAAAGTTCTTATAAATTAAAAAAATTAGACGAAATTTTTTTATACAATATAAAATATAAAAGCCTAATTAAACCAAAAAAAAAAATTAGACCAACTAATATAGTTATTAAGGAAACAGAAAAAGATATAATTGAAAATAATTCCGATTTTATTGTAATAAATAAAAAATCTGGACTACCTGTTCAAGGAGGAACAAAGGTTAAAGAAAACTTAATAAATATTTTATCTAATAGTCAATTTTTTGAAAACTCTAAACCTTTTATTGTTCATAGAATAGATAAGGATACTTCTGGAGTACTTATAATTGCCAAGAATCGCAACACCGCTCAACAAATAACTTCTTTATTTAGATTAAGAAAAATGCATAAAACATACTTAGCATTATCTTTTGGTCAAATTGACAAAAAAAAAAATATTATAGATAATAATCTAATTAGATATGAAAATAATAAAAAAATATTAGAAAGAGCTATAACCCAATATCAAGTAGTAGATACAAATAAAAACTATACGTTATTTAAATTAAAACCTATTACTGGAAGAAAACATCAAATAAGAAAACATTTAGTTGATATTAGATGTCCTGTAATTGGTGATAAAAAATATTTCATTAATGAAAGATATTTTTGAAGCCAAGAAAGCATTAGATGCATATTTGACAAGTTCAGCTCCACGTCTTGTAGTTGAAAAAAACCTAGAAGATTTTTTAACTATAGGAAGATACAATGATTTCATTATCTTTATAGCTTTTTTACTCTTTCCCCCAACAACAACTCTATCTGGTACAACAAAATCTCTTATTGCTTCTCCTTCCCTTAAGAATTCGGGATTTGAAACAACATCAAATTTTGTTTTAAATTTATTTTTATTTAGAATTTTTTCTATCTTGTCACCTGTGGTAACTGGTACTGTAGATTTTGTAACTATGATCTTATACTTGTTCAAATTCATTTTAATTTTATTTGCAACTTGAAAAACATATTTTAAGTTAGCATCATTAGTTTTTTTGTTTGTAGGTGTTCCTACACAAATAAAAATTACATCTGATTTTCTTATAGACTCTGATATATTATTAGAAAAACGCAATCTAAACTGTTTAACATTTCTTTTGACCATTTCCTCTAAACCTGGTTCATATATGGGAATGATCCCTGAATTTAATTTACGAATTTTATCATTATCGATGTCACAACAGATAACACTATTACCCATATCAGCAAAACATGTGCCGCTTACTAGTCCTACATATCCAGCACCAATAATACAAAGTCTCATAATTTTGAAATTTCTAAAGAAGATTTTATATAACCACTCATAGTGCCACAATCTAGATATTTGCCGGCAAAATTATGTCCAATAAACTTATAATTTTCTTTTATTAGTTTTCTAATAGCATCAGTGATATGAATTTCCCCACCAATACCTTTTTGTTGTTTTTTTAACTTATTAAAAATGTTTTTAGGTAAGATATATCTACCAATTACCGCGAAAGATGATGGTGCATCAATTATACTTGGTTTTTCGATAACATCATCAATTAAAAAATTTTGTTTATTAATTTTTCTTTTTACCGAATAAATGCCCCATCGTTTAACATCTTTCTTTTTAACTTTCATCGAGGCCATTACAGAACAATTAAATTTTCTATGAAGTTTAATCATTTCCTTTGAACAATTTTTTTTAATGATTAAATCGTCAGGAAATAACATCAAAAAATGAGAAGTATTAATTAATTTTTTTGATTTAAGGACAGCATCTCCTGTGCCAAGTGGTTTATTTTGATATATAAATTTAATTTTACCTTTAAATTTTAAAATCTTTTTGTATTCATGCTCAACTCTTTTATCCTTTTTTTTTTTAATAATTTTTTTAAAAAAATGATCGTTATAAAAGTATTTTTTTATAATTTTTTTTTGTCAGAAATAATAAATATGATTTCTTTTATGCCTGCCTCAATACATTCATTCAAAATATATTCCAGGCCAGGTTTTCCGTTAATTGGAAGTAATTCCTTTGGGAATACACTGGTTAATGGAAGTAATCTAGTACCCAACCCAGCAAGTGGTATTATTGCTTGTTTGATCATAATGTAATATTTAATCAAGTATCATAAATGAAAATTTTTAAAAGCTTTAATATTTTAAATAAGGAAATTAATTTTAATCATAGAGTAGGTTTTGTACCTACAATGGGTTCCTTGCACTCTGGTCATATATCTTTAATTAAAAAAGCAAAAAAAAAATCCCAAACTGTATTAGTAAGTATATTTATAAATCCATCACAATTTAATGAAAAAAAAGATTTTTTAAAATATCCACGAAATTTTAAAAAAGATATTTCTATTTTAAATAGGTTAAAAGTTAATTACTTATTTCTACCAGATGAAAAAGAAATTTACAAAAAAGATGTTAAAAAAAGATTTATAATTTCTAAAAAGGATAAAATTTTGTGTGCAAAATATAGGAAAGGCC
>CACJMW010000032.1 GCA_902594655.1 uncultured Pelagibacteraceae bacterium | reverse complement strand
CCTTTAAACATTCCATTTAATTGTGGAACTGTAACATGACTTTCATCAACAAATACTAACGTGTTGTCAGGAAAGTATTCAAAGAGAGTAGGAGGTGGCTCACCAGGTTTTCTGCCAGATAAAAATCTAGAGTAATTTTCAATCCCCGCACAGGATCCTGTAGCTTCTATCATTTCTAAATCAAATTTAGTTCTTTCCTCTAATCTTTGAGCTTCTAGTAATTTATTATCCTCCTTGAATTTTTTTAAAGTAATTTCCAATTCTTTTTTAATTTTAAGAATTGCCTGCTCAATAGTTGGTTTTGGAGTAATATAATGACTATTTGCGTAGATCTTAATTAAATTCAATGGTCTTACAGTATCACCAGTTAAAGGATCAAACTCTTCTATATTTTCTAATTTTTCCCCAAACAATGAAAGTCTCCAAGCTCTATCCTCTAAATGACTTGGAAATATTTCTAAATATTCACCTCTTGCTCTAAATGTTCCTCTATAAAAATTTTGATCATTTCTTTTATATTGTAATGCAACTAATGATCTAATTAGTTGTTCTCTATCATATTCAAAGTTTTTCTTAAGTGTTAAAGTCATCTTGCTGTACGCTTCAACAGAACCTAAACCATAAATACAAGATACACTTGCAACAATAACAACATCATCTCTCTCTAAAAGAGATCTTGTTGCAGAGTGTCTCATACGATCAATTTGTTCGTTAATAGATGCCTCTTTTTCAATATAAGTATCTGATCTAGGAACATAAGCTTCTGGAGTATAATAATCGTAGTAAGATACAAAATACTCTACTGCATTCTCTGGAAAAAAAGTTTTCATCTCTCCATAAAGTTGAGCAGCTAAAGTTTTATTTGGAGCAAGTATTAGAGCTGGCCTGTTGGTTTCTTCAATTACTTTCGCCATGGTAAATGTTTTACCAGATCCCGTAACTCCAAGTAGAACTTGGTTGAATTCACCTTTTTTTGCTGAGCCAACTAGTTTCTTAATCGCATCTGGTTGATCTCCAGCAGGCTTAAAGTCAGTAATAAGTTTAAATTTCTTCCCTCCTTCAAGTTTTCCAGCAACCTGTGGATTTCTACTCTGAATTTCTGTAATTAAGTCTTGATAAGTATTTTCCATAAAGTAAAGAAGGTAATAAATTAAATATTAATTTCAATGAGCATAATATCAGATAGTTTAAAGCGAATTAAACCATCTCCTACTATCGCTGTGACGCAAAAAGCCAGAGAATTAAGAGCTGCTGGCAAGGATGTTATTGGATTGGGAGCTGGAGAGCCAGATTTTGACACTCCAGATAATATTAAAGAAGCGGCAATTAAAGCAATAAAAAGTGGAGATACCAAATATACTACAGTTGATGGGACGCCAGTTTTAAAACAAGCAATTGTAGATAAATTTAAAAGAGAAAATAATTTAAATTACTCAACTGATCAAATTACAGTTGGAGCTGGCGGAAAACATGTAATTTATAATTTAATGATGGCTACACTTAATAAAGGAGATGAGGTAATTATACCAGCTCCATATTGGGTGTCATATCCAGATATAGTATTACTAGCTGGAGCTACACCAATAGTTATTGAATGTTCTGAGGAACAAGATTTTAAATTAACCGCAAAGGATCTTGAAGCCGCTATAACAAATGACACAAAGTGGGTGATACTAAACTCACCTTCTAACCCAACAGGCGCTTGTTACACAGAGCAGGAAATTAAAAATTTAGCTCATGTTCTAAAGAGAAAGCCACATGTGCATATA
Organism: uncultured Pelagibacteraceae bacterium; assembly: GCA_902594655.1. Lineage (GTDB taxonomy): Bacteria > Pseudomonadota > Alphaproteobacteria > Pelagibacterales > Pelagibacteraceae > Pelagibacter. The sequence goes on along the minus strand of CACJMW010000032.1, from coordinate 1,888 downwards.
TTGAGCGATGATATCTATGAACATATTACATATGAAGGTTTTAAATTTTTTACCATTGCTCAAATTCCAGAATTAAAAAATAAAGTAATTACTATGAATGGAGTAAGTAAATCTTATGCTATGACTGGATGGAGAATAGGTTATGCAGCTGGAGACAAAGAAGTTATTAAAGCTATGGCAAATATACAATCTCAATCTACAACAAACCCATCATCAATAAGTCAGGCTGCTGCAGTAGAGGCATTAAATGGAACTCAGGAATTTATACCAACGAGATCACTTTCTTTTCAAGAAAGAAGAGACTTTGTTGTAAATTCATTAAATGCAATTGAGGGAATTAATTGTTTAAAACCAGATGGTGCATTTTATGTTTTTCCAAGTTGCAAAGAATTGATTGGAAAAAAAGATATAAATGGAAATAAAATAGAAAACGATACTGATTTCGTAAAATCTCTTTTAGAAAACAACAATGTTGCAGTTGTACAGGGATCAGCATTTGGAATAGAGGGTTACTTTAGAATATCTTATGCGACTTCTATGGAAAATTTAGAAAAAGCTATGAAGAGAATAAAAGAGTTTTGCGAAAGCTTAAGTTAAATAATTATTTTGATAGGTGCTTTTCGGCTTCTAGAGCAGCCATACAACCCATTCCTGCAGCAGTAACGGCTTGTCTAAATATTTTATCTTTAACATCACCGGCTGCAAAAACACCAGGCACATTAGTTTCAGTAGAATCTGCTTTAGTTACAAGGTATCCTTCTTTATCCATCTCAAGCTGGTTTTTAAACAATTCAGTTGCAGGATCATGACCTATAGCAATAAAAAGACCATCTATTTTTAATTCTTTATTTTCGTTTGTTTTTACATTTTTTATTTTTAAACCAGTTACATTTTTAGGGTCTTTATCACCAATAACTTCTTCAACTACTGTGTCCCAAATTATTTCAATTTTTTTATTATCCATTAATTTTTTTTGAAGCATTTTTTCTGCTCTCAAAGAGTCTCTTCTATGTATTAATTGAACTTTTGATGCAAATTTAGTTAAAAACATTGCTTCCTCAACAGCCGCGTTACCTCCACCAACCACAGCAACTGTTTTATCTTTGAAGAAAAATCCATCACATGTAGCGCATGCCGATACTCCAAAACCTCTAAAATTTTGTTCAGAGTCTAGCTGTAGCCATCTAGCTTGTGCGCCTGTAGATATAATTATTGACTCAGCTGTATATACTTGTCCACTATCTCCAACAGCTTCAAATGGATTTTTTTTTAAATCTACTGATTTAATATGATCTTGTATCATTTCAGTTCCAACAGCTTCGGCTTGGCCTTTCATCTGATCCATCAACCAAGGTCCTTGAATTACTTCAGAAAATCCTGGATAATTTTCAACATCTGTTGTTGTTGTTAATTGTCCCCCAGGCTGAATTCCATGAACTAAAATAGGTTTTAACATAGCTCTTGCAGCATAAACTGCAGCAGTGTATCCAGCTGGTCCTGATCCAATTATTAACACTTTTGTATGTTTAGTTGGATTTTGTGTCATACGGTGTCTATATAGTAATTAATGAATAAATTAAAAGGTTTATTATTAACTGAAGGGTTACATGGAATGATAAGTCAGGTTGAGGGCTTAGCAAAAGCACTTGATTTAGATTATTTTCACGAGAAAGTTGAACTGAATAGTCCTTGGAATTTAGTTCCACCTTCACTAACTCCAAAAAAAAAATTTATTTTCAAAAATGAAATAAACAAAGAATATGATTTTATAATTTCTTGCGGAAGAAAAAGTGTAATACCGTCTATCGTACTTAAAAAAAATTCAAATAAAAAAATTGTAAATATTCATATCCAAAATCCAAAAGTATCCCTTGAAAATTTTGATATT
>CACJMW010000031.1 GCA_902594655.1 uncultured Pelagibacteraceae bacterium | reverse complement strand
TCTTTTTCTTTTAGCCTTAGATCCTTATCTATTTGGCCCAAATCCTCATCTTTTCGAGTTAATCTCTTGTTTTCAATTTTGTTCTGTTCTTCCCTAATTTTTAACTCTTTTTCTTTAAGTCTAAGTTCTTCCTCTTTATTCTTTATCTTATAACTTTCTTTACTTAATCTTTCTTCCCATGAACGTAATTCTTTTCTTTCTTTTGCAATTTGATTGTTTTCAGAAATGTTTTTTAATTTAATTTCTTTTATTTTTTTTTGTTCTTTATTTTTTTTGTAATTATTAAATACTTTTTTTAAACTAGATGAGGAAAATAATAAACTTCCTGAACTAGATTTATCTTTTATTTTTTTTTTTAATTTTGGCATATTAAAATTTTTATAAATTTGATTTGATCAAATATTTTAAATCTTTGCAATAATGGTTTTTGTAATATTTGTTTACTATGACTATTTTGAGTTCAACTAAGAATTGTTTTGTTGAACTTGATTATTATCTAATGTTTCTGGTGTATCAGGATCTAATTCTAATCCCGCAGGTGTAATAGTAGCAGGCATTGGCGTAAATGTAGAATCCGGGTTTTCTGCAGACTTTCTTACTCTCATTCTGTATAATCCAAAAATACCAATGAGCGCATGAACTAAAATTAAAAAAACAAAAAAACCATTAAGCCCGAACCATCCCATAAAGATTGAACAAATAATAGGTCCACTTATTGCACCAATTCCAAAAATTAACTGAAGACCTCCTCCGGCTGCTACGAATTTTTCTTTTGGTACAAAGTCATTAGTATGAGCTAAGTTTAATGAAAATAGTGGTAAGCAAAGTGATGTATAAGCACCCACAAATAAAAAAAATAAAATTTTTTTAAATGCAAATTCATCCATATAATAAGTATTTTGCAATGGATCAGAAGATGATAAAATCGAGAGAAATGCCAAAACAGATCCAGCAAGTGTAGTAACAACAATTACTTTTCTTCTATCATAAACATCTGAAAAATATCCAATTGGCCCTTGACCAACAACCCCAGCTATTGTTGCAATAAATAAAAGTATAGAAGTTTCAAAAAGAGTAAAACCTGCTTTAGTTGCATATACTGATATTAAAGAAAAAAACGCTGCATGTATAATTCCAGTTAAAAAAGAACTTACCGTCCCTAAAGGTGAAATTTCATACAATTCTTTAATACTAATCGTTCCAATTTTTTTAAATTTTGGTGCAGGTCTTTTTGTTAAAAGTATAGGAACTAGTGCTAAAGACAATAAAACTGAAACTAAAATAAATGGTTCATAAGCTTTAGGTTCGCTGATATTTAATAATAACATTCCAAGAGCTAATCCAAAATAAAGCACAATCATATAGGCAGAAAGTAGTTGTCCTCTATTTTTATTTGTTGCTCTATCATTTAACCAACTTTCAGAAACAACATAACAACTGACTAAACTTATACCTGTTATAAATCTACTTATTGTCCACATAACAGGATTTACATATGCTACTGCAACTAAAGCACTTAGTGATGCTAAAGATGCAAAGGCAGCAAATACCCTTATGTGTCCAACTTTTTGAACTAAGTTAGGTGTTGTTTTAGATCCGATGAAATATCCAACATAATATCCAGACATAAAGATACCAGTAGTTAATACATTGAAATCTTCTAATACTGATCTTATACCCATGATTTGCATTTGCAGACCATGTGCTATCATCATTGTTCCAATTCCAAGAAATAGAGCCCAAGATTTTTTTACTTCTTTTTGCATTTAATTTTATTCGAGCGCTAAGTAGTTTTTAAATGTGTTTTTTTAATGGCTAAGAAGGAGTGAATTGCAATAGTTAGAATGATCACAGCTCCACCTTGAATAGTTTCTAAAGAAGGTTGTTCTTTAATAACAAACCAAACCCAAACTGGTCCAAATATTGTCTCTAATAGAAAGAACAAATTAACCTCTGCACCAGTAATATACCTTGGTGCTATGGTCACCAAAACAAATGGAATAGCTACACACAATATACACATAGCTGGAACTATATAGATGTCATTGTTTTTTAGCTCAAAACTGTCAATAAAGAATAAAGCTACAACTGCCACTACTAATTTTCCTACTACAGCAGAAGGAACAAGATTAACCTCCTTACCAGCTCTAATAATAGTTGCGCCTGCTGCTAGACCCGCTGCAGTAATGAAGCCTAATACATCTCCTAAAATATTTCCAACTTTAAGCGAGTCATAAAAAATATAAAGAACGCTCAGAAAAGTGATAACTATTGCAATAATTGTATTTCTATCTGGCCTTTCTTTTAAAAATATAGTTCCAAATATTGCTGAAAGCATCGGGGCTAGCGCAATCATAACTAAAGTATTTGCTACATTTGTATTTTGAATAGACAAAACAAAAGTAATATTAGTCAAAGAAAAAGTTACAATATAACCTGCACCATAAAAAGAATTACCTAAAAGTAGTTTAAAAAAATTTAGTCTATAAATAATTAACATTCCAATTAAAACCACAATAAAAGGTATCGCACCTCTATAAAAAACTAATCCCCAAGTTTCTAGATTTGAAAGTCTTATAAAAAGAGAGTCAGGTGTAATAAACATCACAGCTACAAACGCCATTAACGAACCTTTTTGTTGGTTTGTTAAATTATTCATGATCTTATTTCTTTCCAAAAAGTTTTTGCTAGATTTATACCAGTTAAATCAAAATAATTTTTTAATCCAGTTGGAGAAGTAACATTTATATCTCCATTCAGTTTTTCTGATATAAAGTCTATTCCAGCAAAATAAATTCCATCTTTTTTTAATTTTTTTGCAATTAAATTTGAAATCCTTTTTTCTTTAATTGTGAGTTTTGAAGAGCCAACTGTTCCACCTTTGCTTAAATTGCTCAAAAAAGAGCCTTTTTTCGGTATTCTAGAAAAAGATCCTACAACTTTACCATTTATTATAAACACTCTTTTATCTCCATTTACAATTCCAGGTAAAAACTTTTGGCACATAACAAAACCATGTTTGTTTAAATATGTATTTAAAAAAGCTTTATTAATCCTGCCTTTTAAAAGTTTTATATTGTTACCGCCATGCCCATTGATTGGTTTCATAACTGACAATTTATTTTGTTTTATAAAATTAATTATATCAGAACTTCTTGATGAAAAGATTGTTGGAGGCATGTATTTTTTGAATTCATAAGAATATAGTTTTTCAGATACATTTCTAATTGCTGTTGGGTTATTTATAATTTTAACACCTTTTAACCTATCTAAAAAATAGGTATTCGTTATATAATTCATATTAAATGGAGGGTCTTGTCTTACTAGTAAATAACTAGACTTTTCTAAATTTATTATTTTTTTACTAATTAATTTATAAAACTTTTTTTGATCATAAAGTTTTATAAAGTTTCCAATTGCATATATTTGATTATTCTTAATAAATATATTTTTTGGTTCGTAATAGAAAATTTTAGATCCCAGTTTTTGGGCTTCGATTGCTAAAAAAATTGTTGTATCGTTTTTATAATTAAGTTTTTTTAAATTATCCCCTTGAACAGCTAATATTTTATTTTTCATTAATGTTGAAGAAATTTTTGTCTTTTTGATACTGGGCTATGATTGCCTCTGCATTGGTGCTATTAGTGTCAATAATATTTTTAATGTGGTTTAAGAATTTAACTTCATTTTGTTTTTTACTATTTAATTCATTTCTATTTTCCAAGCCTTTTTTTGATATTTCAAATAAATCTTTTGACCAATCTAAAATAGATTTTTTTCCTAAAATTGTTTTTAAACCTTTTTTTGGCGAGTCTTTGTAAGCAGAAATTATTTCATCTATGTTCCATCTTTTTACAACATCAAATACTTCATCAAGGTTTCCGTACAATAATCCAATGAAAAATGCAGGACCAGCACACAAACAATCCCATCCACAAGCATCCATCGAACGAATCTCAATATATTTTTTTAATCTATTTTCTGTAAAGATTGTGCTTAAATGGTCTGCAACATCTTCTTCATTAGGAGAAGCTTTTTCAATATCACCATCTATAAAATTTTGAAATGTTTTATTTTTAGCATCTATATAGTTGTCATTTCTTTTTAAGAAAAGCATAGGATAGTTTAAACTAAAATCTGCATATTTTTCAAAATCCATATTTTCTAAAAATATTTTTGGCAACCCACCTCTATAAGTATTTTGCCAAGCATACGATCTGTATGACAGATAATCACTTTTATTTTTTTCAACAATTCCTGAATTTGCAAATAGCGCGATCGTTATCGGAACTAATCTATTAACTACAAAAAATTTTTTACAAAAGTCTTTCTCAGATGTGTAATCTATATTTACTTGAGTTCCACAGGTTCTATACATCATGTCTAAACTTAATTTTCCAAAAAGTGGCATAATTTTAGTCATTAGTTCATATCTATTTTTTGGATTAGATGGCACCTCTTCAATTTTTGATATTGGATCAAAACCAGAACTAATTAAATTTAATTCTAATTTTTTTAATGATTGATTTAATTCAAATATATACTCTTGTGATTCACCACAAGTTTGATGAATACTTTTTAATTTTTCACCAGATAGTTCTATTTGATTTCCTGGTTCTAAAGTTATATTTTTATTTCCCTTTTTAAGGGCTATTATATTTATGCCTTCCTTTACAGGTTCCCAACCAAATTCATAGAGTTTTTCGAA
>CACJMW010000030.1 GCA_902594655.1 uncultured Pelagibacteraceae bacterium | reverse complement strand
AACATTGTTATTCCTTGAGGAAGATAATTATAATTAAAAAGGGTAATAAAGTATTTATCAGACATTAAAAATTAATTTATTTTTATCTTTTAAGGTTTTAGATGTAATTTTCCATCTTTTAATTCGTAAATTTTATTACATTTATCCAAAGTTGTCATACGATGTGAAACAATTATTAAAGTTTTTTTTCCAACAAGTTTACCTATAGATTTTACTATATTTTTTTCTGTATCTAAATCTAAAGCTGATGTTGCTTCATCAAATATTATTAATTGAGGACGCATATATAAACATCTTGCGATAGCAATTCTTTGCCTTTCACCTCCAGATATTTTTGCGCCTTTCTCACCTATCTGAGTGTTTTCTTTATCTGATAAACCATCAATTAACTCAGATAAATCTGACTCTTTTATTGATTTTTGCAATTCTATATTATCAATCTGAGTTTCATCGTAGCCAAATGCAATATTTTTTTTAATACTGTCATCAATTAAATATATTGATTGCGGAACGTAACCTATAACTTTTTGCCATCCTCTTATGTTTTCAAATATATTTTTATTATCTACCAGAATTCCACCTGTGTCCGGTTTGATTAAAGCCATTATTATATCTACAAAAGTACTTTTGCCTACACCGCTTTCGCCAACTATTCCAATACAGTCGCCTTTGTTTATTGTTAAATTAATATTATCTAATATTCTTCTCGAATTTGTATATGAAAAACTAAGGTTTTTAATTTCAATTGTTTTATTGAGATCTAATGATGTATTAACCGTATTAGATATTTCATCATTAGAATCTAGTTTTAAAATGTTTATCATTAAGTCGTATGAAGGTTTGACAAAATTTATACTTTGAATAGATGTTAACATTTGTGAAATAATTGGAATAGTTCTAAAAAAACCAATAAATAATACACCCAAGAAAGGAATTAAACTATTGAAAGAATTTTCATCATATATAAATAAAATTATTCCAACAGATAATATTAATATTAATATCTCTACTAAGAACCTGGGCAGTGTTTTAAAAAAGTCATAATTCCTTATAGACTTATAAAGGAGGATATTGGATTGATAAAATTTTTCCAAAAACCATGACTCCTTGTTATATATTTTAGCCTCTTTAATGCTATTTATAGCTTGATTCAAAAAATGGATTCTTTTCCCTTCATTTTCTTGTCTCCTAATACCCCACTTTAAAAGCAAATTTTTGTTAAGAATTGTAAAGAGTGCAGCAATAACTAACGTACAAAATATTAGTAATAAAGTAATTTTTAAATGTATTAATAGTAAAATTATAATAAAGCCTAATAAAATAAAAAAATTCGAAATTAAGATTATAACAGCGGATAATCCGCTATTGATAAACATAGAAATTTCTGTTGTAATATCTCTAATAATTGCTCCAGTTTTTTTACTTTTAAAGAAATCAATATTTTGTTCTAAATATTTTTTATAAACTTTTTTGGATAGATGATTGTGCAAATCATATGCAAATTTATTATTGTACCATGAAAAGAAAATAAGAAAGCTTACTTTAACCATATAAATAATTACAAAAAAACCTAAAAAGAAACCGATTTTGTTGTCTGAATTAAAAAGATTTAAGTATTCGAAAAATAACGAGAAAAAATATATTTCATTATTTCCACTAGGCTCAATTAAAAGTGTCAAAATTGGAAATATAAGTCCAATACTTAAACTTTCTAAAATAGTCGTTAAAATAATAAATATTGAGAGAAGAAAGATTGAAATTAAATGTTTTTTTTCAAAAATGAGTTTTAGATTTTTCATTAAGACTAATTTTTAAATGTTAATTCCTTTAAGAGTATTTTTTTTCCTAAAAAGTATAAAAATATTGAGTAAGGGTGGTGATGTAGAGGGGCAATATTCAAAAATATTAATCCAGTTAGTATATTAACTTTTTTTATATCAAAGTTATTATTTTTTAACCATTTATAATAGATATTTTGATACTTACTATAAATTTTTGGGTTTTTTATTGCTAAATTTATATTTTTCTTATTTTTATGTATGAAAAATTTATTTTTAGATACAGATTCATGCGAAACTATCAATCCATGTAAAAATTTTGCTAAATCATAATAAATATCCCCTTTAAAAGAACTATTACCAAAGTCTTGCCGCCAATCTAAGAAATAAAAATTTTTATTTTTATTTGAGTATAATATATTTTCAAAGTGAAGATCTCCATGAAACCTTGATATTTTAGCATCATATAAATTTTTCCAATCTATTCTTGACAGTAACTCTCTTAATTTTGGGGTTTTTTTTCCATTAATAAAATTATCTGTATCTTTAACTTTAAATTTTTTATGAAAATCTTTAACTCTTTTTATTGTTTTAGTTTTGTAAAATTCTTTGCATGTGTTTAAAAATTTAGAAGAGTTCACCTGAGCTCTAGATTGATGGAATACAGATATATGTTCAAGCAATCTTTTAAATATATTTACACTTTTTATTTCTGACATAATATTTCCATCAACTTTTTTATAAGAATACATATTTTTTTTTTTATTTAATATTTTAGGTACAAAACCCTTTAAATATTTAGCTCTTCTAACTCTTTTTTGAATTATTTCATGATCATTAAAATATTTAACAACTATGTTATTGTTAAACCAAATATTTTCATTTTTTTTTGGTAAAATATTGATATTTGAATTTTTTTTTTTATAAAATAATAAAGTTTTTTTGTATGAATTTTCATTTCCTGTATCATTCCACTTGAAATTGTAAGATTTAATTTTTTTATTAATATGTTTTAGACCATAAAACTCTCCTTGCTTAATTGATTTTTTTTTACCTTGTCTCATTTGAGACCAAAATTCTTTATGATCATGAATTCCTGCTAATCCTATATATGTTTTAAGATTTTTTTTTTTTTTGGTTTTTTTATCTATGAAGTTAACAACAATATTATTTTTATTTGATTGTATTGCTCTATAATCCCCAGATGTGATTGGACCTGAAACCCCAACCCAATTGTGATCAGGAATTTTGACTTTATCCTCGAATATCGTATCGCAAGATATAAATATAAAAGGTAAATTAAGATATTTTTTTGATTTTAGTAAAGTCAAACCTAGGCCAGAACCTCTACCCTTAAATTTGTTTATATTTACAAAATAGAACTTTTTTTCAGGATGCGCTAATTCCAAATAATTTTTGACAAGATTGCCCTTGAAACCTAAAGCAATAACAAAAGATATTTTTTTAGGGAATTTATTTATAATATGTGAAATGATTGGCTTATTATTTACTTCTAATAACGATTTGTTGAGTTCATTTGAATATTTTTTAATTCTGGATCCAATTCCTGCGGTTGGAATAAATACCCTGTATCCTTCATTCATAATTTATCTATTATAATCGTCAAGAATTCTTACTACATCTGAAAGTTGAGGTGTACTAGCTTCTAAATATACAGATTTTTTAATAGCCTCCATCCTATGGACCATTTTAGGCTTAACTACAATTGTTTGATTTTTATTCAGTATAAATGTTTTTAAATTTTTTCTGTTTTTTCCTAGTAAAACTCTTAACTTGCCCTCAAGAACATAAATTGTTTCGTGTTTTATATTATGGTACTGAAGGCTACATCTATGATTTTTTTTCATAATTAATTTTTTAAGAATATATTTTTTACTTTTAGATATTAGTTCTTCCGAACCCCAGGGTTTCTTTATTATATTTTTCATTAAATTTTATATTTAATTAAATTTTTATTCTTTATAAAAAATTTATCGTAAAATTTTTTAGTGTGTATACTTAAATCCCATCTACTTTCAAAGTTATATTTTTTTTTTAGCCATTTCATGCCTTCTTTTATGTATAATTTGAGATTATCATCGTATGGCTCCGTTTTAATTAGGCTGCTTTTTTTTAATAAATGGCTTTCATTTTCTTCAGCCCATACCTCTGAAGTTATTGCTGCAGCCATGCTCATTTTATAAGCCTTTAATATAAGCTCTGACTCTATTCCATATCCTCGAAAATTCTTTCCATCAAATAAAAAATTCATAAAGCCAGGTTTTTTTAAATTTTTAACCTTATCTATAAATGTTTTTTTTATAAAAAAAGCATTATTGTGGATATACCAAAAATACATAATATTTTTTTTTCTAAATAAATGCTTCTCACCCCATTTAGCAGAACATGGAGAAAGTATTGCAACTTTTTCATTTTTTTCCATAATTCTAATCAATTTTTTAATTATTGGCTTATTTTGTAATAATGTATCATTCGTAACTAAGAAAAAATAATCATAATTGTGAAATTTTTTTTCATTATATAAATTGCTTAAAGCAAAATTCATACCCCTTCCAAATCTTAGTCCTCTTTGCTTTGCACTTTTCCAGTTAGCTTTCCAGGTTGTGTTCTCTAAAATATTTTTTTTAACTGAGCCAGCGTCGACAATAAATATATCTGTATGAATTTTATTATACTTATAAATTTTGTCATATAATTTTTTAGTTACCAATGGTAAATTTCTATTTAATATTATAGTTGCAACTTTTGGTTTCATTTTTGAATTCAACTTTTTTTTATATTAAGATTTCTCTAATTTTGAAAAAAATAGATCATAAAAATTAATTTTAAATCTTAAATTTTTTGATCTAATTATTCTTATAAATCGTTTATCTCTTAATTTAAAAGTATCTTTAAATGCATTCATAAAATTTTTTTGATTGAATAAGAAAAAACTATAGAAATTATTTTTGTCTGAATAATGTCTTTGTATAAGTTTTTG
>CACJMW010000029.1 GCA_902594655.1 uncultured Pelagibacteraceae bacterium | reverse complement strand
AGAGTTTTTTGTAATTTTTTGAAGATTTAATGTCATATTACATTTCTACCATATCATCTTTATGAATAACTTCAGATTTAGATACGTATCCCAAAATTTCAGTTATTTTACTAGAGTGGTGACCTTTAATCCTTAGAATTTCATCAGAGTTAAATGAGCTAAGTCCTCTTGCATATTCATTCATATTTTTATCTAAAATTTTAACATGATCTCCTTTATTAAATTTTCCATTTATACTTTTAATTCCTGCAGCAAGAAGACTTTTACCTCTTTTTAGGGCTTGAATAGCACCTTCATCGATAATTAACTCTCCCTTTGGTGAAATTGAACTAATTATCCATTTTTTTCTAGCATCTAATTTTGAAATTTTTGGCAGAAACCATGTACATTTATTTTTTACAATTATATTTTTTATAGGTCTATTTATTAACCCATTTGCAATTGCCATATAACAACCAGATATTTGGCAGATTTTTGCAGCTTCAATCTTTGTTTTCATTCCACCAGTTCCATGCTCACTAATATTTTTTGAAATATAGTTTTCTATGTTGTTATTTATTTTCTCAACATTGTTAATTAGTTTTGCATTTTTATTTAATTTTGGATTCTTATCAAATAAACCATCCACATCTGATAATAGTATTAAGCAATCTGATCCAGAAATTTGAGCGACTCGGGAGGCCAACCTGTCGTTATCACCATATTTTATTTCAGAAGTAGCGATACTATCGTTTTCATTTACCAAAGGAATAAATCCAAGATCAAATAAATTATCAAATGTACGTTTTGCATTTATTGCCCTCCTTCTTATTTCTGTATCTTCAAGCGTTAACAGGATTTGAGAAAGGTTTAACTTAGATTTTTTAAATATTTCATTAAAAAGATTCATAAGTTCAATTTGACCAATAGATGCAACAGCTTGACTTTTATCAAGTTTTAAATTTTTTTTGCTTATATTGAGTTTTTTACAACCCAAGGCAATGGCACCTGAGCTAACTATAATTACTCTTTTTTTATTTTTAATTAATTCTTTAATATCTTTAGCAAAATCCAATAACCACTTTTTTCTTATATTTTTTTTATCATTAATTAATAGAGATGAACCTATTTTTATCACTATTTGTTTAGAATTATTTAAATACATATCCCAATAAGCTTGACTTGATTTTTGAAATTAGTTTTTTATCTGTATTAGACAAAATACTAACCTTTTTCTTAATTTTTCCTTCAAAAAATTTAATTTTTTCCTTTAAATCATCTTTCTCAATTAAATCTACTTTGTTAAATACAATAATCTCTGTTTTTTTAATCAAATCACTACTATATTTTTTTAATTCATTTCTAATTTGTTTATAAGATTTGACCAAATCATCTTCTGTAACATCGATCATATGTAACAAAATTTTGCATCTTTCGATATGTTTAAGGAATTTAATTCCCAAGCCTATACCTTCATGTGCGCCTTCAATTAATCCAGGAATGTCTGCTAATGTTATTTCTTTATCGTCATAAACAGCCACTCCTAAATTTGGGTTAAGGGTAGTAAATTTATAATTTGCAATTTTGGGATTTGCACCTGTTATAACAGAAAGAAGAGTGGATTTACCCGCATTTGGTAAACCAATTATTCCTATGTCTGCAATTGTTTTAAGTTGTAACCACATCCAAAATTCCTCTCCTTTTGTGCCTTTTGTAAATTTTCTTGGAGCTCTATTTGTTGAAGATTTAAATCTTGTGTTTCCTAAACCACCCTTTCCACCTATTGCAGCAAAATATTCCTCACGTTCTTTTTTGAAATCAAATACTAATGTTTTATTATCTTCTTCGAAAACTTGTGTCCCTATAGGTACTTTTAAAATTAGGTCTTCTCCACCACGTCCAGTTCGATTTTGACCTTTTCCATCCTCACCTCTTTTCGCCTTGAAGTGTTGTTGGTATCTATAATCAATGAGTGTGTTTAAATTTCTTTCCGATTTAAATATCACTGAACCACCTTTTCCACCATCTCCACCATCAGGCCCTCCAAACTCTATAAATTTTTCTCTTCTGAAACTAGGAGATCCAGATCCACCATCACCTGCTTTAACAAATATCTTTACCTGATCTAGGAATTTCATAATACAACCTTTTACTAGAATTTAGTTGTAAGTAAATTAATTGGGTTTTACAGAAACGAAAGTTCTGTCTGATTTAGATTTTTTAAACTCAACTTTCCCTTTTATTAGCGAGAAAATCGAATGATCTTTGCCTATTCCAACGTGCTCTCCAGGAAAAATCTTAGTTCCCCTTTGTCTTACAATAATATTACCAGGGTTAACTAGCTGACCACCATATTTTTTTACTCCTAGTCTTCTGCCAGCACTATCTCTTCCATTACGTGATGATCCACCTGCTTTTTTCGTTGCCATAATTTGTTACTTTGCCACCTTCTCTTTAGATGCGTCGGAAAAAATACCACCATCTTTATTAAATATTTTGTTAATTTTAATTAATGAATATTGTTGTCTATGACCATTTTTTCTTCTTGAATTTTGTCTTCTTCTTTTTTTAAAAACAAGAACTGTTCTGTTTTTTCCATTTTTTACAAGTTGAGCTTCTACTTTAGCTCCCTTTATAAAAGGTGCACCAACTTCAAGACTATTGTCATCTCCATAAGCTAATACTTCATTGAATTCTATTTTATCCTTAGCATCCTTTAATATTTCAACTTTAAGGATATCACTAGCCTTAACCTTATATTGTTTGCCACCTGTTTGAATTACTGCAAAAGTCATAATTAAATTTTTTCAGCAATATAGATCGAGAACTTATATAGTCAAGATATATAAGTTAAAAATTATCCTTTAAATCTCTCAATTTTATAAAGGTTTCAATTTGATTACCTGAATTTATACCTAATTGATTTTGAATTTCTGTGTCGTCTGATCTTAAAAAAATATTACATTCAAGTTCATCCCCGAGAGTTGAAGGAATGGTAGGTTTATTATTTTTAATGTTTTCTATTATTTGATTAATCTTATCTAATAGTTTTGAGTTTTTGTGATCAATACTTAAACAAAAATCTGAATTTTTTTTAGTATATTCATGTCCGCAATAAATTTTAGTATTTCTCGGAAATTTTTTTAATTTTTCTAGTGAATGAAACATTTCATCATAAGTCCCTTCAAATATCCGTCCACAACCTAAAGAGAACAATGTATCTCCTGTAAAGAGAGCACCTATTTCTTTTATATAAATAGATATATGCCCAGATGTATGACCGGGTATATGAAGAATCTCGCATTCAAATAATTTATTTTTCCATTTTTGATTATTTTTCAGTCCAATATCAATTTCTGGAATTCTTGTTTTATCATTTTCATAACCTGCGACTTTGCATTTATATTTTTGTTTTAATTTTAAATTTCCACCTACATGATCAAAATGATGATGAGTATTTAAAATATATTTAAGTTTTAAATTATGTTTTTGAATTTCATTTGTTATAGGATCTGCGTCACTAGGGTCTATAACTGCAGCTACCCTTGTTCTTTCATTATAAATAATATAAGAATAATTATCGACTAGACACTTAACTATTATAATTTTCATTTACTTTTCTATCAAAAAGACTCCTAAGTCAGAAAAAAAATTTCTTGTACTTAAATTATTCTTAGAAATATTTAAGACTTTTTCTTGACTTAAAGCTAATGACTTAATGAATTTTATATTTTTATTATCACAAAAATTAGAAAAATCTTTAATAGTACACATGTGTAAATTTGGCGTATTATACCATTTATGAGGTAGCGTTTCTGTTATAGGCATAGTTCCTTTAAAAAGAAGGTTTAATCTTACTCTCCAATGGCCAAAGTTAGGTATAGTTACAATTGCTTTTTTACCAACTCTTAATAATTCGTCCAAAACTTTTTCTGGGTTAAGAAAAGCCTGCAAGGTTTGACTTAGAATTACAAAATCAAAAGATGCGTCTGGAAATTGAAATAAATCTTTTTCAGCATCACCTTCGATTACAGTCAGGCCTTTTGATATACATTTTTGAACATTCGTCTTTGAAATTTCTATGCCCCTAATATCAGGGCTAATATTATTTAAGATAAAACTCGTTAATTCTCCATCCCCACATCCAACATCAAGTACTCTAGAATTTTTTTCTATTAAATCAGCAATTATTCTAAATTCTTTTTTCATTTAATCTTTCATATGATTTGTTTAAAAAGTTTCCTAAAGCTTGAAGAAAATCCGGAACATTCAATAAAAATGAGTCATGACCTTTATCAGAGTCAATTTCAACATAACCAACATCTGCTCCTATTGAATTTAGCGCTATGACAATCTCCTTATTTTCAGATGAAGGATAAAGCCAGTCTGAAGTAAATGAAATTACGAAGAATTTCGTTTTACTTTTTTCAAAAGCTTTAGAAAGATTCCCCCCAAATTTCTTATTTAAATCAAAGTAATCCATTGCTCTTGTTATATATAAATAGCTATTTGCATCAAACCTATCTACGAAAACTGAACCCTGGTGTCTTAAATAACTCTCAATTTGAAAATCTGCATCAAAGCTGAATTTTAAATCATCTCTTTCTTGCAACTTTCTTCCAAATTTTTCTTGCAAAGCATCTTTAGACAAATATGTTATATGGGCAGCCATTCTTGCAACAGATAATCCTTTATCTGGTGAAGAGTTAGTTTCTTCATATTTCCCATTTTGCCAATTAGCGTCAGCCATAATAGCTTGTCTTCCGAGCTCATTTAGTCCAATATTTTGCGCAGAGTGATTAGAAGTACATGCTATTGGTACAGCAGTTTGAGCTGCGTTAGGATAGTTAGCAACAAATTGTAATACTTGCATTCCACCCATAGATCCTCCAGTTACACAAAATAATTTTTTAATTTCAAAATGTTTTAGTAAAAAATATTGTGCATTTACCATGTCGTTAATTGTAATAACTGGAAAATCATTTCCATAAGATTTTCCTGTCTTTTGATTTAGGCTGCTTGGACCAAATGACCCCATACAACCTCCTAAAACGTTTGCGCATATTATAAAATACTTTTCGGTATCAATTGCCTTCCCTTTACCTAAAGCATGTTTCCACCAACCATCTTTTTTGGTTATTGGATTTATATCTGATGCAAATTGATCACCGGTTAGAGCATGAAAAACTAAAA
>CACJMW010000028.1 GCA_902594655.1 uncultured Pelagibacteraceae bacterium | reverse complement strand
GGGGTCTTATTTAATAATAATTTCATTTGTAGTTCAACTGGTAGGAGAACTAATAAAAAAACCCCAATTTTTATAAATTCCTATAAAAAACGTTGAAAATCAACAATTTTATAAGGAAATACCTTCTGATTTAAGGAGTTTTTTTTAGTTTTTATACCGCCGGATCCTGAATAACCACCTAAACTGCCATTAGATCTAATAACCCTATGACATGGTATTTTTGGCGCATATGGATTTTTTGCGATAGCATTTGCTACTGCTCTAACTGCTTTTGGTCTATTAATGGCTGTTGCGACCTCTAGATAAGTTCTAATTTGACCTTTAGGAATGCTTTTAAGGTATTTCCAGACTTTGATTTGAAATTCTGTTCCTTTTAATACCATAAAATTTTAAAAAACACCTGTTTCCTTGCACTTTTTACGGTGCAAAGAACAGTTGTTTTTGGCACGTCGTTTTATGCGCTACCGCCATGCCTGCCACTCTACGATTTTAGCGCTACTCCGCAGAGTTTTCTGCCCCCTGAGCTTGAACCTCTCGGTTTTTCCTCAATTGGCCAGTTAAGAGTTGCCTCTTAAGTTAATTATTACCTTATCAAAATTTAAGTTTAGATGTTATCACTTAATCGTTGAATTTATTTACTTTTTAACATGGTTGAATAGTGGGGATAAGTCAATTTTATTAAATTTAAGTCATAAATATTAGCCCAAAATAGCTCAGTGAAAATAAGATAGCTAATATAGATAAAAAATATGTTTCTACAGTTTTTCCATGCTTTTTGTATTGAATATAAGTCAGAATCCAGAATCCTATAGCACTTAGTAAAAATATTATATTGGGAATTTCTCCATCAATTGTGCCCATAATTTATTAATTTAAACTATTGACATCTAAAATCACTTAATATATTACTAATGATAATTAATTGTTATCAATAGTAATATATGAATGAACTAACAACAGACCTAAAATTACTTCATGAGGCAACTCTAAATAACCTTAAAAATTCTAAGGCAAATAATACATTAAGAGCCTATAAATCAGATTTTAAAGACTTTGGTGCTTTTTGTGCTAAGCATGGTTTAAATTCGTTACCGTCTGAGCCTAAAATCGTTTCATTGTACTTAACCCACCTTTCTAAAAATTCAAAAATCAGCACTTTAAGAAGACGATTAGTGTCAATAAGTATGGTTCATAAACTAAAAGGGCATTACTTAGATACAAAACATCCAATTATTGTTGAAAATTTAATGGGAATTAGAAGGGTTAAAGGTAGCATACAAAAAGGTAAAAAACCTATATTAATCAATCATTTAAAATCAATAATTAATGTAATAGATGAACAAAAAGTTGAAGAAATTAAGAAGTCAAGAGACAAAACAATCATATTAGTAGGTTTTGGTGGTGGTTTTAGAAGAACTGAACTTATTTCAATTGATCATGAGGATTTGGAGTTTGTGCCTGAGGGTGTCAAAATCTCTATCAGAAGATCAAAAACTGATCAATTCGGTGAAGGAATGATCAAAGGGTTGCCCTACTTCTCTAATGAAAAATACTGTCCAGTAATAAATCTTAAAAAATGGTTAGAGTTTTCTAAAATAAAGACCGGACCTATTTTCAGAAGATTTTCTAGAGGCTCAATATTAACTGATAGAAGATTAACAGACCAATCCGTAGTTTTATTAATGAAGGAATATTTAAATCTAGCCGGGATAGAAAATAAAAATTTTGCTGGTCATAGTTTAAGATCAGGTTTTGCAACAGTTGCTGCGAATGCTGGAGCAGATGAACGAAGCATAATGGCTATGACAGGACATAAAACAACACAAATGGTCAGAAGATACATAAGGGAAACAAATATGTTTAAAAACAATGCACTGAATAAAATTAAATTGTAAGAATAGATTTTAATTTACAACCGATTAATTCAATTAAATAAGTAATTGTAAACTTAGGCTCAGATAATGGACCGTAATACTTGGTCTTAGACTTTAAATAGTGTTTTTTAAAAAATTTAATAGTAATACCCCATTTTTTTAAAAATGTTCGATCTCCCCTATTCTGTTTAAAATTTTTTTTCTTCCTAGTAGTAAGTGAACCAAAATGGTAAACCTTAAAATCATTCAAACCTTTAAATATTCTAACTCCTTCTTTCCATAACTTCATATTGAAATCAGGGTCAGAACCAATACCAGGATTAAATTCTTCACTAAATCCTCCTACCTTGTTCCACAAATTTGTAGAAACTAAATGCGGTGCAAAATGAGTACCTTGATGATCATAAAAGTTAATAGATTTATATTTTGATAAAAGTTCATATTCTTTAAAATCTTCTAAAGTTTCACCAAAATTAAATCTAATATGACCAGAGTATGCTTCTATCATAGTTCCAGAAAAATAAAATTTATCATGTTTGATTATTTTCACTTCTTTCATTAAAACCCTGTCCCAGTCTGGACAAAAGTACATATCATCATGACTATATAAAATATATTTATTTGATACTAATTTAGCTGCTTTATTGATAGCCGAACAAAGTCCGATATTTGATTCTGAAATTGTATATTTATAACCTTGTTTTTTTATGAATTCTAAGGTTCCATCTGACCCTTCGTTAATATGGATTATTATTTCATGTTTATAAAATGAATTATTTTTTAAACTCTTCAAACATAATTCAAGATATTTTAAGTTATTATATGTTGGAATTACAATCGAAATCATTTTATGGTTTATGCCATAAATATTTATTTTTTTTATTAATATTAAACGTTTTGTTAATAATAAAATCAGCAACTAATGTTGAATTAAAATACTTCATGTATTTCATTTTACCCTTTTTTCCTATTGATTTACGTAACTTTTCATCAGTTGATATTTTTTCAATTTTTTCTGACAAGTCGGAAATATTTTTATAAAAAACCATTTCTGATTTATCAAAAAAATCGTTATAACAAGTTTTTTCATCTATCAAAGTCACAAGTCCGTTCCCAATAATTTGAGTAATTCTATCGCTACTATAATATTTTATAGGGGTACCTCTACTAAGATTTAATCCCATTTTTGAATTAGATATATTTTTAAAATATTGATCAGCCCATATTGGTTGAATATTATTCATTCCAAATATATCAAATTTGATATTTTGACACTTATCTATTAGATTTTTAATAAATTTTTCTCTATCATCTGACGAACGTCCCTTAAGCCTACCTCTATGAACACCATGACTTAGGGCGAAAAACACATCGTTAGAACAATCTTTTGTAAAATTATTTAGTGTTTCCATTGATTGATCGCTTGGATTTGGAATAAAATAACTTTTATATTTATTTGGCAAAAAATTGATTGCATCGGGCGAAGTAGTTAAAAAACTTGAATCTAAAATATCTGATTTATCAAGTATTCTTTTTTTATTTTTGTGATAATCGGGTCCATGCTTGTTTAAAGGGTCTAAAAACCACTGTGTGATTTTCAAATTAGAATAATCTTTTTTAAGATTATGGAGAACGTCTTGTGATACCATATCAGCATGGCCCAGAACGATAACATCAGGCTTAAAGTGATAACAAGTTTTAACTAATTTATCATTTAAAGTAGAAGATCCGTATAAATCTCTTAAAGATTTACCTCGGCTAACAATATCTCTATCACTAAATTCTAAAACACTATGACCTAACCTAATAAATCCGTTATTGATCCTTCTGCCTGTATTAAAAAAAAGTCTTCCATTATGACGTTCATTAAAATTTGTTATATGTAAAATTCTTAAATTACCAGGCTGAAGTATTAACGCTGGTGTACTTATTTTTAGAAGATTATTTCTAACATCATCAATAAGATTAGATACATATTGATGAGAAAGATAAAAATTTTTATAAGATAAGGCTTGATAATTTCTTCTCTTTTTTTCATTAACAATTAAATCTTTAATATTATTATATATATCTTTTACTGTTAAATTTTTAAGTATTATTCCATTAGTAACAGTTTCTGGTAGACCACCTTTATTACTTATTATAACGGCGCAACCGTTTGCAGCAGCCTCTAAACTGGTTCTGCCAAATGGCTCCTCCCATCTCGAACAAACAACTGCTATACTTGTTTTTTTGTAAAGATTTATTACTTCTTTGTGCTCTTTGAAGCCGAGTTTATTTAGTCTTTTATGATTAAATTCAAGTTTATCTCTAGGCTCATCACCAATTACATATGCAGACCAATCTTTATAATTTTTAAGGATTTTTATAACTGCTTTTCCAAACAAGTCATATCCTTTAGATCTATTCAACTTCCCAACAAAAGTGATTATTTTTTTTTTGTTTTTGAAATTAATTTCATTTTTTGTTGCAGATTGATTTATAACAAGTAATTTTTCACTATTAATTGCCTCTGATTTCATTTTTTGGAGAAATCTTTTTTTTGACCAATTACTATTAAAAATAATTCTGTAGCAATTATTTAGTAAAAAAATTCTTTCATTTATAGTTTTTGAACCAGACATTGAAAGTGGATCATTATGAAAATACAGTATATAATTTTTGTTACTTAATTCGTTAACTAGATATTTTAAATAAATTGGTCTATTATGTAATTCGATAATTTTTGAATTTTCTTTTTTTTCAATTTCAATAAATTTATTTACATAATCTTTGTTTTGACTTTGAAATAATTTTTTTTCCGTTTGAATATTTATATATTTATTTCGAAATTTCTTTTTAAATTGAGTATAGCCATAAACGATGATATTTTTTCTAAATTTACTAAACTTTAATGTATCATTAATAAACAATGATACAGCGCCAGCATATGATGGTGAAAAATTCTCTTTGAAAGGTAAAAGTATAGAGATTTTCATATATTTATTTTTATCTGTTTACGTAATTGATAATTTTTTTTTAATCTATATTCGTTTTTCATAGCTGTAGACTTGGAATCATATTTTTCATAATAAACCAACTTCCATTTTTTTCCTCTTGTAAACTTTGCTCCTTTTCCAGCATTATGTAATTTTAGCCTTTTTTTTAAATTATTAGTGTAACCTACGTATGAAATTTTTTTGTTATTTTTAAGATGTGAAACAATTAAATATACAAAATATGTCATTTTGGCGGTCCCTAGGGGAATCGAACCCCTCTTTCATGGATGAAAACCATGTGTCCTAACCGATAGACGAAGGGACCAGAAAACGCTCTTCTATTGTAAAATAATAATTTAATCAAGGCTAATCAGAGTATCACGTCTTTAATAATTAAATTGAAATCACTGTTTTTTTGAATAATTTTATTATTTATTTGAACAATTAAATCAATTTCTTTTTTATTATTCATTAATAAATCGCCTAATTTAGTACCAAAAGCATTAAAAGCAAAACAAACACAAGATTTATAACTTTTGCTTTTAATAATAAGGTGTAAATGTAAATTTTTAATAATTTTAAATTTTATAATTTTAATATTTTTAATTAAAAAAAAAGGACT
>CACJMW010000027.1 GCA_902594655.1 uncultured Pelagibacteraceae bacterium | reverse complement strand
CACAAAATATAATTCATAATTGGATAGAAGAAAATGATAAATATAAACAAAATATTTGGAACGTAGATATTTTATCTAAAAGAATTATCGCTTGGATTTCTAATTCTAAATTAACTTATGAAAATGCAGATTCAAATTATAAATTACATTTTAATATTCTAATAAAAAAACAGACAAATCATTTGATAAACGAAATTAAAAGATCAAAAAAGTTAGATGATAAAATTATTGGAAGCGCAGCTATAATTTTGGTTGGTTTGAGTTATGGAGATAATTACTATCTTAAGTTTGGAATTGATATTCTAAGACAATTATTAAATTTTTCTTTAGACTCAACAAATTTTCCTAAATCTAGAAATTTAAGACAGCTTGTTTTTTACTTAAAATATTTAATTGTAATTCGTGAACTTTTAAAAGAATCTCAAACAAACATTCCTGACTTCCTTGACGAGAAGATCTTTTACTTAGGCAAATCATACAATCTTTTATGTGCAAATAGAAAACATGGAATTTTATTTAATGGAAATTTTGATGAGTCTTGTTTCGAATTTGACAGTTATTTAAATTTACACAAATATAAGTTTAAAGACGACTTTAATGAAACTGGTGGATATGTTGTACTAAAAAATAAGAAATCATTATTGACGATGGATATTGGGAAAGCTCCTGATAAAAAATTTTCGAAGGATTATCAGGCTGGACTATTCTCTTTTGAGTTTAACTTCTTGGGTGAAAAAGTAATAACAAATTCTGGTTATTTCCAGGACTTTAAGCATCAATTGAATATAATTTCTAAATCATCTGCAACACATTCAACATTGGTATTGGATAACATGTCAACTGTAAGATTTGAAAGAAATAATCAAGGACATATGTTGATAAATAAAAATTTTAAAATTTTAAATAAAGAAGTTAAATCAGATAAAAATTTTTGGTCTATAAAAGCTTCTCATGACGCTTACTCTAAAAATTATGGATTAATACATGAAAGAAAATTAGGATATTTTCATGATAAATATAAATTAGAAGGCTGCGATAGACTTATAAAAACAAAAAACTTCAAGTCTTCAAATTTTGTGATTAGATTTCATTTATTACCTGATATCAATTTAACAAAATTGTTAAATAATGAAACAATATTAATTGAAAATAAAAATGCTGGATGGAAATTTAAATGTAAGAATCATAAAATTGATATTGAGACTGGACTCTTTTTTGGTATGAAAAATAAATATTTAGAGAATAAAAATATAATGATTACAGGAATAACCAAACCAGAAGAGCAAAATATAATTTGGGAAATATCTAAAGTATGAAAATTAAATCAGCTTTAATTTCAGTATCTGACAAAAGCAAATTAAAAAGTATTTTAAAGGTACTTAAAAAATATAATATAAATTTGATAAGTTCAGGTGGTACCTATAAAAAAATAAAATCTTTAGGATACCGGTCAATTGAGGTTTCAGATTATACAAATTTTCCTGAAATATTTGACGGTAGAGTTAAAACATTACATCCTAAAATACATTCTGGAATATTGTATAAACGAAATAATTCATCACATAAAAAATTATTAAAAAAACTTAATTTCGAAAGCATAGATCTGGTGATTACTAACTTTTATCCTTTCAAAAAAATTATTGAAATAACATCTAATCATAAAAAAATTTTGGAAAATATTGATATTGGTGGGCCTACCTTAGTAAGGTCTGCGGCAAAAAACTATAAAGATGTAGCTGTAATTACAAATATTGAACAATATAAAAAATTAATTAGTGAGTTAAATTTATATAAGGGAAAAACGTCATTAAAATTCAGAGAAAAATTATCTCGTGAAGCCTTTGCAGAAACCGCAGGTTACGATGCAACAATTTATAATTACTTTAATTCAATTTCAAAAATTAAAATTCCTGAAAAATTAATTATAAAATCAAATTTAATTCAAAAACTTAGATATGGAGAAAACCCTCACCAGGAAGGAGCCCTTTATAGTAATCATTCAGATTTTAAATTAAAAAAATTACAAGGCAAAGATTTGAGTTACAATAATTACAATGATATTTTTTCATCTATTAAACTCTCAAAAACATTACCAAAAAATAAAGGCACTGTGATAGTTAAACATGCTAATCCATCGGGTGTATCAATAGAAAATAATAATCTAAAAAGCTATATATCTGCGATGAAATCTGATCCCGTAAGTGCATATGGCGGTATTGTATCATGTAATTATAGAATGAGTTTTAAAGTTGCAAAAGAAATATCTAAAAATTATTATGAGGTAATTATTGCTAATGGATTTGATAAAAAAAGTCTAAGACTATTTAAAAAAAAAAAAAACCTTCGGTTAGTAGATAGTTCTGCTGTCTCACTAGAAAAAAATAACAAGATTATTTCTGGAATAAATTCTTTTTTAGTGCAATCAAAAGATAATTTAATTTTTGAAAAAAAAAATTTTAAAGTCGTTTCAAAAATAAAACCATCAAAAAAACTTTTTGATGAACTCCTATTTTCTTTTGATGTTTGCAGATCATTAAAGTCTAATGCAGTAGTTATCACACAAAATAACAAAACTGTTGGTATAGGGTCTGGTCAACCAAGTAGAGTTGATAGTTGTAAAATTGCTATAGAAAAAATGCGAAGATTTAAACAATTTAAACATAATGATCCTTTAGTTGCGGCATCTGATGCTTTTTTCCCTTTTGTGGATGGTATTGAAAAATTAGTTCAAGCTGGTGTTTCTGCTGTTATTCAACCTTCTGGTTCAATAAGAGATAAAGAAATAATTAAATATGCTAATGATATGAAAATTATATTAGTATTTTCAAAAACTAGGCATTTCAACCATTAAATCATTTTATTTTATCTATTTTTGCAGCAAGTATAAAATCACTTTCTGCCAATCCTTTTATAGCATGTGTAAATATTTTTATTCTTGCATAACCCCATCCATACCACAAGTCAGGATGATGGCCTTCAGCTTCTGCAATCTTTCCGACTTTATTTACAAATTCTTGACTCTGCAAAAAGTCATCAAATTTAAAATTTTTAATTAAATGGAAACCATCTATCTTATCTTCAATAACCTCCCATCCATCAACTTGCTTAATATATTTATGAATTTCGTCAGTATTGAAAGGAGGTATATTTCCCTCACAAGGAATACATTTTTTATTTGCTAAATCAGTCATATTAAAACCTTTTTGGAGCGGGCAATGGGACTTGAACCCACGACCTTCTCGTTGGCAACGAGACGCTCTACCACTGAGCTATGCCCGCTTAAATTAAAATAATAAATACAAGTTTTTAAAGTTGAAGCAATAAGAAACTTGACGCTTAATTTGTATCTATATTGTCTAAATCTTTTAAGAAATTAAGATATTGTGCATAGTTTTCGCCAATATTTATTGAGCTATTATACATCGGTTTTTTTACTTGATAAATACTTGCCGTTCTTATTGTTTTTCCAGTTTTGTAATAATTAAAAATATTCTCAGACCAGTTTATATCACAAAAGGAAAATAATTTTTTGGTTTCCTCACTCTTATTATTAATTAGATTTTCGTATTCGACTTCATAAATAAAATTAGGATATTTTTTTTTCCAGTAATTTATAGTTTTTAAATATATTTTTATGTAATTAATAATATTTAATTGATTATAAGACCAATCCATCTCGGAAACACCAAAAATATTTTTGTATAGAGAAAGAGTAACATCTTTAAGATTTCTTTTAATGTGAATAATTTTGGAATTTGGAAATAGTAATTTCAAAAATCCAATCCAATAAAAATTGGAAGGATTTTTATCTACTATGATATTTTTGTCATCTTGCTTAATTTTATCATATTTGCTTCCAAGCAAATTTGATATTTCAATTAAATATTCTATATTAAATTTATTATTTTTATAAATATTATTTAAAAATTCTTTACTAAAAATCATACTTTCAAAAAATTGTGGAACTACATAACTCTCACCGACTCCATCAACGCCCGGTGCAGACGCAACTAACTGGTGTAGCAATGTTGTTCCAGATCTAGGCATGCCAACTATAAATATCATTTTTCTTTTATATAATCTCTCATCATCAAGGTCTCTAATATTTACTATTTTATCAAAAAGTAATTTTAGATTATCAAAGCGGTTTTGATATCGTGACATTAACGTTTTATTTACATTTTTATTCATTTCATTATTTGCAATATTTAGAAATTCTGATGCTTGATCGTATTTCTTTTGATCTTCATAAGACTTAGCGATTGCAAAAAGAAGTGCAGATTTTTTTCTTGAATTTGAAATGCTTAAATTACTCATTTTGTTTAACATAATTTTTTGATGTTTTTTTTCGTTTTTATAATTATAAATTTCACTTAATAAAAAATCTGCATCAAGTATATCTGGAAACATACGGCTACATTCCAATAGATTTTTTTTGGATAGTTCTTCATATTTAGCATCACCGGTATCTTGATATATTTCTATGTACGCTTTTCCAATATTAAATAAAGCTTCTGGAAATTTTGGATTAATATCATAAACTTTTTTAAAATACTCAAGCGCTTTATCAAATTTTTTTTGGTTTCTTTTTAGTTTTCCAAATTCAAATAGTGAAAATATATGATCACTTTTAATTTCTAATGCTGTATTAAGATAAGTTTCTGCCTTGCTTATTTTGCCTTGCTTAATTAATATTCTTGCAATATTAGAGTAATAACTGACTTCTTTTGGATTTTCTTTAATAGCATCTTCAAAATTTTTTATGGCCTTGTGGTTTTTTCCAATGTTTTCAAAAGAAATGCCTCTCAAATTATAAATAATGGGTGCGTCATTTCCTCTCTGAATAAGTTTTTTAGATTGAGATATTACCTCTTCAAATTTTTTTAAACGAAATAATTTATCTATATCTTCTATTTCTTTATTCATTTTTATTTATTTATCTTATGATATATTTTTATATATGGATAAATCAAATAATCTACCTAGTAAAATACCAGTTTTCCCTTTATCGAATTTTATTGTTTTTCCAGAAACTACTGTTCCTTTAAATATATTTGAGCCTAGATATTTGCAAATGATCGATGATGCTATTTCATCTAACAGGGTAATAGGGATGATCCAGCCTAAAGAGATGATGGGATCAAAAAAACCAAAATTATTTAATGTTGGCTGTGCATGTAAAATAATAAGTTTTAATGAAACTGATGATGGAAGATACATAATTATATTAAAAGGTTTGAAAAGATTTACCAAAATTAATGAAATTGAAAACTCAAAATTATATAGGGTTCTTGAAGTTGATTACGCTATAGATAAGAATGAAAATGATTATAAAAAAGAAGACTTTGAAATATCTAAGATTAAAAAGATTTTAGATGAATTAAAGATTCTATTTAAAAAAAGAGGATACCAGATTAATTGGAAAGATTTGGAAAAACAAAATATATATCAAACATTGTCTGCTTTATCTATGGCGTCACCTTTTTCAATACAAG
>CACJMW010000026.1 GCA_902594655.1 uncultured Pelagibacteraceae bacterium | reverse complement strand
ATGATCATCTTTTTCGAAAAGGTCAACTTTATGTTTTTTTGATAAGTAATAGGCTGCACTTAACCCGGATATTCCAGATCCAATTACTGCAATTTTCATTAAAAATTAAGCAGCATCTTCTTTAAACTCATCCATACTAGGACATGAGCAAAATAAGTTTTTATCACCATAAACATTGTCAACTCTTGCAACTGGTGGCCAAAATTTATTTTCTTTTAGATATCCAGCAGGATAAGCCGCATCTTCTCTTGAGTATTTATGTTTCCATTCATTTGAAACTAATTCTACATCTGTATGCGGCGCATTTTTAATTGGATTATCAACTTTATCGTAATCCCCAGATTTTATTTTATCTATTTCTTTTTTAATTGTTATCAAGGCATCGCAAAATCTATCTAATTCTCTTAGACTTTCACTTTCAGTTGGCTCTATCATCATAGTTCCAGCTACAGGCCATGACATTGTTGGAGCGTGAAATCCAAAATCAATTAGTCGTTTAGCTATATCTTCTTCTGTTATACCGGTATCATTTTTTATTGGTCTAATATCGATTATACATTCATGTGCTACATTTCCGTTTTTACCTTTATATAAAATTGGAAAATAATCTTTCAGTCTGTGTGCCACATAATTCGCATTAAGAATTGCATTCTCAGTTGCTATTCTTAAACCTTCTGATCCCATCATTTTTATATACATCCATGATATTGCTAAAATACTTGCGCTACCCCATGGAGCGGCTGAAATAGATCCTATTCCTGAGACTGGTCCACAATCTTTAATAACTGGATGATTAGGAAGAAATGGCTCTAAATGTCTTTTACAAGCAATAGGCCCCATTCCTGGTCCGCCCCCACCGTGAGGAATACAAAAAGTTTTATGCAAGTTAATATGACAAACATCTGGTCCAAAATTTCCAGGTCTTGCTACGCCAACAAGTGCATTTAGATTAGCTCCATCCATATAAACTTGGCCACCATTTTTATGAATTAAATCACAAATTTCAGTAATTTTTTCTTCAAATACACCGTGTGTTGAAGGGTAAGTGACCATTAATGCAGCTAAATTTTCAGAATATTTTTCAGCTTTATTTTTTAAATCTTCGATATCAACATTTCCCTCTTTATCACAATTAACCACTATAACTTTCATGCCTACCATTTGTGCACTTGCAGGGTTTGTGCCATGAGCAGAACTCGGTATTAAACAAACATTTCTGCTATTGTTGCCATTCTCTAAATGAAATTTTCTAATGACCATCAATCCTGCATACTCACCTTGTGCACCTGCATTGGGTTGTAATGATACACCTGAAAAGCCTGTAATAGATCTCAGCCAATTCTTCATATCAGTAAATAAATTTCTATACCCATTCATTTGCTCTACTGGGGTAAAAGGATGTGGTTCTGAAAATTCTCTCCATGATACTGGTATCATTTCTGCGACAGCATTTAACTTCATCGTACAAGAGCCCAAAGCAATCATAGATCTATTCAATGCAATATCTTTATCCTCTAACTTTTTTAAATATCTAAGCATTTCTGTTTCCGAGTGGTAATTATTAAATACTGGATGATCTAAATAGCTCGATGATCTAAGTAGTTTTTTTGGTAAGTTTGGTAAGCTTTCAGTTGGATTTTCTTTAATAGACTCTGCTGAATTAAATATTTTTAATAGCTGGTTAGCTCTGTAAACATTTTTTTTCTGGTCAAATGATACTGCTAGCATATCTGAATTTACTTTTCTTATGTTTACCTTTTGATCTAATGCATTTTGAAAAATTTTATCAGTTTTATCGCCTGTTTTTATAGTTACTGTATCAAAAAAACTTTCAGAATATAATTCATAGCCAGACTGTTTTAACTTATTGGCAAAATTATTCGCTAATTGTGAAACTCTTTCTGCAATATTTTTGATACCTTCGGGTCCATGATAAATTGCATAGGCCGCCGCAACTATCGCCAGAAGTGCTTGGGCTGTACATATATTGCTTGTCGCCTTATCTCTTCTTATATGTTGTTCTCTAGTTTGTAATGCTAACCTGAAAGCTTTATTTCCGTGTCTATCAACAGATACACCAACTATTCTTCCAGGCATAGATCTTTTGTATTCGTCTCTTGTAGCAAAAAATGCTGCATGAGGACCGCCATACCCCATTGGAATACCAAATCTCTGTGAACTACCAACTGCAATATCTGCTCCAAGTTCAGCAGGTGTTTTGATTAATGCTAAAGATAAAAGATCACAAATCAAAATAGCTTTTCCATTTTTTTTATGAACTTTACTGATCATCTCGCTTGGATCTTTTAATTCACCTAGGCTTCCTGGATACTGAATTATTCCACAGACTATATCTCCTGCAATATTTTCCAAATCTTTTTCATTCTTTCCTGTTATTACTTTTAAACCTAGAGGTTCGGCTCTTGTTTTAACAACATCAATAGTTTGTGGATGACAATTTTCTGATAAAAATACTATTTTACTATCTTTTTTATTTAATCTATGACTCATGCCCATCGCTTCAGCAGCAGCTGTTCCTTCATCCAAAAGTGATGCATTAGCTATGTCCATACCAGTAAAATCAGTGATCATTTGTTGAAAATTCAATAACATTTCCAATCTACCTTGAGCCACCTCTGGTTGATATGGTGTATAAGAAGTATACCAACCTGGATTTTCTAAAATATTTCTCAAGATTACATTAGGTATATAGGTTCCGTAATAACCCATTCCTATAAAGTTTGAATAAATCTTATTTTGTTTAGATGTATTTTTAAGTTTTCTAAGCGCCTCATACTCCGAATTCGGCTCACCGATTGTTAAAGGGTCTTTAAAATGAATATTGCCAGGAACAGTATTTGATATTAAATCTTTAATATTCTTATAGCCAAGCTGATCAAGCATTTTTTGTTGCTCTTGTTCAGAATTTCCAATGTGTCTTCTAAAAAAACTCCTATTATTTTCTAACATTATTGACTACTTTCTTTCGCAAACTTATCATACTCATCTTTGTTCATTAAAGTATCTAGTTCTTTAACATCTTTAATTTTTAATTTAAAAAACCATGCTTCTCCTTCAGGGTCAGCATTAATTTTTGAAGGATCCTCTACTATACTTTGATTAGTGTCAATTACTTCGCCACTTATTGGAGTATAAACATCACTTGCGGCTTTTGTTGACTCTACAACTCCGGCTGTACCATCTTTCTCTACAGTCGAACCTTTTTCTGGTAACTCAGCAAAGACGATATCGCCCAACATCTCTGTTGCATGTTTTGTAATTCCTATAGTAGCTATATCTCCATCAAGCTTTAACCATTCATGCTCTTTTGAATATTTTACATCAGACATTTATTTCTCCTTTGACATAGTTTTTTTTATAAAATGGTAAATTACATACATGTGCAGGTATTTTTTTCCCTCTTACCTCTAAAAATAATTTTGTATTTAAATTTGAATACTGATTATTAACATAACCCATCGCTATTGAATGATCAACACTTGGGCCAAAAGTGCCACTTGTAATTTTTCCTATTTCTTTATCGTCATTGCTAAAAATTTTTGTATTCCCTCTAGCTATTACTCTATTCTCTGGCTTTATTCCTACTCTAATTTTTTCTACACCTGATTGAATTTGTTTTTTAATAATTTTTGATCCAGGATAGTCTGTATCAATTCTATTTTTAGAAATCGCCCATTTGAGATTTGCTTCTATAGGAGTTGTGTTCTTATCAATATCATTGCCATAAAGACATAATCCTGCCTCCATTCTAAGTGTATCTCTAGCTCCTAATCCAATCATTTTAGATCCATTACTAAGCATTTCCTCAACAAATTTTTCTGCATAATTATTTTTTATAGAAATTTCAAAACCATCTTCACCTGTATATCCTGATCTTGTAATAAATATATTAATATCTGAAAATTTGAAATTTCCTCCGTTCATAAATTTTAATTTACTTACACCCTCCACTTTTTTTTCTAAAATATTTTTTGCCTCTGGCCCCTGTAGAGCGATTAACGAAAGGTCGTCCTTTAATTGTAAATCATATTTATTATTTAATTTATTCTTTATTATTCTTAAGTCATCTTCTTTACATGCAGCATTAAGTATTATTAAATAACCTTCTAAAATTTTAGTTATAATTAAATCGTCGTAAATACATGCATTCTCATCCATTAGAAAAGAATATTTGCTTTGATTTAGATTTAATTTTTTTAAGTCTATTGGGAAAATATTTTCAAGATCTTTTGTAAGATTTTCTTTGCCATAAATAAATAGTTGTCCCATGTGAGATACGTCAAAAATTCCACAATTAGATCTCGTAAATTTATGTTCTTGGATAATTCCATCTTTATACTGAATTGGCATTTCATAGCCAGCAAACTCTACAAGCCTAGCGTTATGCTTTTTATGAAGATTATATAAAGATGTTTTTTTTATCATATTAACTCTTTAGCCCCCTCTGTCTATTGGCCTGAGAGTTTTGCTCCTTCGGCAAGAACTTTGGTTCTTTTTCCAGAGTTAATATGCGCGGTCCTTTTGCCTGAGAGATTCCGGGGTGGT
Organism: uncultured Pelagibacteraceae bacterium; assembly: GCA_902594655.1. GTDB lineage: Bacteria > Pseudomonadota > Alphaproteobacteria > Pelagibacterales > Pelagibacteraceae > Pelagibacter. The sequence continues at coordinate 1,686 of CACJMW010000026.1, read as the reverse complement.
TGCTCCTTCGGCTCTACATCGAAGTAGTCTCTTCCGCAATTTCAATATAGCATAAATTTATTAATTTACTTCTTTTTTTATAAAGAATTTGCTTACAAATTGTAGCAAAACAGCAAATAAAACAATTGATCCACCAATCAAAACAATTAGAGGTGGCTGCTCATTTATAAATATCCAAGCCCAAAGGGGTCCAAAAATTGCCTCTGACATCATAATGATTCCAACTACAGCAGAGGGAGTTGTTCTTGCACCAATAGTTATAAAAATAAAACCAAAACCTACCTGAAAAAAACCTGCTAAAAAACCTAAAAATATATCATGCAAAGAGATATCTACTCTTCCAGCTATCACATATCCTATAATCATTGCAACAACACCAGCAATGAGTTGTAGAGGTATCATGTCTACACTAGGGTATTTTCTAACAATAATAATAAGCACAGCAAAAGAAATTGGCATTATAAATGCAATAACATTTCCGATCATTTGTCCTGAGGTCAAAGAATCTCCCAACATAAGTGTGATGCCAGAAATAGCTAATATTATTGAAACTAAAGTAATTTTAGAAATAGCTTCTTTAAGAAAAAGATATCCAAAGATAGCAAGAAATAAAGTTTGAGTTTGAATTATAAAATTAGCATTCGCAACAGTTGTGTTGTACATGGCAAATACATAACTAAAAAAACCACAACCTAAAATAACTCCACCTATAACTCCTGGAATTCCAGAATTTATAAAAGCTTTAAAAAACTGTCTTTTATATGTGATTAATAAAAAAATAATAATAACAAGACAAAAAAATACAGATCTCCAGAATAAGATTTGCCATAGATTTGCACCTTCAAATGATTTTACGATCAATCCACCAAAACTTAAGGTGATTGCTCCTAAAAAAACTAGGATAAATCCAGGAACCTTAAATAATATATTCATTAAATCTGATTAATTAAATTATCAGTTTCAAGTTTATATAGTTTAAATAATTTCTCCGCTTCATCTAAACTTACTTGTTTAAATTTTATAACTGAACCTGGTATCATTTGAACAAGTTTATCAAAATCTGCACTAATTATATTTGCAATTTTTGGATAACCGCCTATCGTACCGTGATCAGAGAGCATAATTATTGGGTTACCATCGCTTGGAACTTGGATTACTCCTTTTACTAGACCTTCAGATTTAATATTTGAGTTAACAACATTTTCTAAAACTTGACCTTCTAATCTCATACCCATCCTGTCAGATAACTTTGTAACCTTGAACTCTTTATTAAAAAAAATATTTTTTGATTTTTCAGAAAAAAAATCAAAGTTTATTGATCTTAAAACTCTTATATACTGAATTTTAGAATTTACATAATTTAAATTAGTTATTGTTAATTTTTTTTTTTTATGATCGATATAAATTTTTTGATTATTAGATAATTTTTCCCCGTTATTTGAACCAATTTTTGCTTTTGTATTTATTGAATAACTGCCCCAGGCTTTATCCAGAATAAAATCTTCGCTGATTGAAATATAACCATAAACTGATCTGTTTGTAGATTGTATATCAATTTGATCATTATTTTGGATAAGATATACATGGTAGGGTTCCCCTATTATCTTTTTTTTATTATCTCTAACAATTTGAAATTTAACATCTCCAGTAAGTACAATAAATATTTCCTCACCTTTATATTTTAAT
>CACJMW010000025.1 GCA_902594655.1 uncultured Pelagibacteraceae bacterium | reverse complement strand
CTGTTATGGAAAACTATCAACAGGAGGATGGAACAATAATTATCCCAGACGCATTGAGACCATATATGAACAATATGGAGAAAATTTCTCCAATTATCGGTTGAGAAATATTAATATTTGGTATAAAAAAATTTAGTAATTAGGAGATTTATGGATTCAGGAATAGCACAATTTATACCGTTAATACTAATATTTGTAATTTTTTATTTTTTCTTAATAAGACCTCAACAAAAAAAGGTTAAAGATCATAAACTTATGGTCGATAATTTAAAAAGAGGGGATAAGGTTGTTACCTCTGGAGGAATTGTTGGAACAATTGACAGAGTTGTCGATGCTGAAAAAGTTGAAGTTTTAATTTCTGATAATGTAAAAGTTGAAATTGTAAAAGCAACAGGAATTCAAGCCTTAGTAAATAATCAGGAAATAAAAAAATAATTTATTTTAAGTGTTATATTTTTCTAAAATTAAAATTATAACTGTTGTTATAACTACTTTAATTTTAGTTTATTTTTCCTTTTCAAATTTTTTTAAATTTGATGATAATTTAATTAAAAATAAAATAAACCTTGGCCTTGATTTGCAAGGTGGCTCTTATTTATTACTCGAAATCGATAATCAGCCAATTTTATCACAAACATTACAAAATAAGCTCATTGATATAAAAAAAATATTTAACGAAAAATCAATTAAAGCTAAAAATTTTTCTATTGAGAATAACAAAATATTTTTTGAAACAGATATTTTGTCAATTAGTACTGTACAAAATATACTTTTAAATAAAAAAGATGATGATTTAAATCCATATTTTGAAAAATTTAAAACTCATCAACTTGTTGTTGAAAATAATGAAAATTTTTTTTCTGTTTATTTATCTGATTATGGAATAGTTATATTAAACTCCTCTTCTTTAGATCAAGCTGTAGAAATTGTAAGAAGAAGAGTTGATGAAACTGGTACAAATGAACCTAATATTTTAAAAAGAGGCAATAATCGTATATTGGTAGAACTTCCAGGATTAGAGGATCCAGCTCGAATTAAATCATTATTAGGCAAGACTGCAAATTTAACTTTTCAATTTGTTTCCTCAGTTGAAAATGATGGTTTTGGTACAGAGATTCTAAAATTTGATAACGGACTAGAAGAGGCAACTGTTAGTAAAAGAATTATTTTAAATGGTGACAATCTTGTAGATGCTAAACCAAGAATGGATACACAAAATAATGAAACAATTGTGTCATTTACTTTAGATAGAGTAGGATCTAAAAAATTTGGCAGAGCAACAACCGAAAATGTTGGTAAGCAATTAGCAATAATTTTAGATGGAAAAATTATAAGCGCACCCTCAATTAGAGAGCCAATAGTTGGTGGATCAGGTCAAATAAGTGGTAATTTTACTTTTCAAAGTGCGACTGATTTAGCTCTATTGCTTAGATCGGGAGCACTACCGGCACCAATGAATATTATTGAAGAAAGATCAGTTGGTCCCGACTTAGGTAAGGATTCAATAAATGCTGGAATTATATCCCTTATAGTTGGTTTTTGCTTGGTAGTTATATTCATGATCTATAAATATAGAATTTTTGGTTTGATTGCCAATTTTGCATTAATCATTAACTTATTTTTATTGATTGGTATACTTACTTTATTTGGAGCAACATTAACTTTACCAGGAATTGCAGGGATTATTCTTACAGTAGGAATGGCTGTAGATGCAAATGTTTTGATTTATGAAAGAATAAAAGAAGAAATTAAAAAAGAAAATAATAACGTTATAGCCTTTGATAGTGGTTATGTTAAGTCCAGAACAGCAATTATTGATGCAAATATAACAACGTTAATAGCTGCTATAATATTGTTCTTAATGGGGTCGGGGCCAATCAAAGGATTTTCAGTAACCCTTGGTATTGGCATATTGACAACATTGTTCTCAGTTTATTTTATCGCGAGATTACTTAGTTCAATTTATGTAAAAACAAATAAGGATAAAGAAAAATTAATTTAAAATGAATCATATTGCATTTAATAAATTTTATAAAAATTTTGGTTTTTTATCCGTCATATTAATCATTATTTCTTTATCTTTTCTTGTCTTTAAAGGATTAAATTATGGAGTTGATTTTAAAGGTGGTACATTGATAGAGATAAGACTAGAAAATTCAAGTTATTCTACTAGCAAAGTAAGAGACGTGTTTAGTAAAGCGAATTTACCAAATCTAACAGTCAAAAACTTTGGAAATGATACTGATTACATAATTAAATTTCAAAAACAAAATTTAAATAATCCAGACTTCATTAGTAATCTCAAAAATGAGGTATCAAAATCTTTTCCAGAAATAAATTTTAGAAGAGTTGAAAATGTAGGACCAAAAGTTAGCTCTGAACTTTTAAAATCTGGAATTATTGCAATTTCTTTATCCTTAGCTGCGATGTTATTTTATATTTGGATTAGATTTGAATGGCAATTTAGTCTAGGTGCAATACTAGCATTATTTCATGATGTTATAATTACATTAGGTATATTTTCTTTTTTATCCCTCGAAATTAACTTATCAATTGTTGCTGCGGTATTAACAATTGTTGGATACTCGATGAATGATACTGTAGTTATTTTTGACAGAGTTAGGGATAATCTTAAAAAATATGCAGATTTAAATATTTTTGATTTAACAAATCAATCTATCAATGAAACTTTATCTAGAACAATCTTAACATCTATGACTACATTATTAGCATTATTATCAATCTTTTTTCTTGGTGGTGAAATATTAAGAGGATTTTCTTTAGCTATGATTTTAGGTGTAATTGTTGGAACTTACTCATCTATATATATTGCTAATCCAGTTTTAGTTAAATTAAATGTTAACCACAATACAGTTGTAAAAAAAGAAGAAGATAAGAACTAATATAAATTTTGAGCAGCAACCATTGATAATAACATTGGCAATGAAAGCAGTGTATTTGTTCTTGAAAATAACATTGCAGTTTTAGCAGATTTAGCTTTTGTATCTGGATCTACTTCTACCATGCCCAGAGCTTTCTTTTGGTTTGGCCAGATAACAAACCAAACATTAAATGCCATTATCAATCCTAACCACATGCCAATACCTATAGCAGTGCTTTTTCCACCACCTGAAGTAATTCCTAATGTCATTGCATCATGAACGTAACCATTTATATAAGCCAAAACTAAACCTGACACTATTGTAAATAGAGCTGCCCATCTAAACCAAAATAAAGCCGCAGGTGCAATGACTTTTCCAATAGCTGGTTTTTGTTCATCTGGTATTTTTGACATATTAGGTATCTGAACAAAATTAAAATACCACAATAATCCAATCCACATAATGCCCACAATCACATGAATATATCTTAACAACCAGCTCCAAAAAAGAATATCAATATCAAATCCTCCATTTAGAAAATAAAGACCCAAAAATAAGATAACCGCTAATGCTAATGAAAAGTGAATTGTTTTAGATAAAGATTGTAATATTCCAGTCATATTAATTTTATACAATGAAATATATATTTAAGCAATTTTTTTATATTTAGAAATTAACAATGGTGCTAAATATTTTCCAGTGTAACTCGTATTTACTTTAACTATTTCCTCAGGTTTTCCTTCTGCGATAATTTCACCTCCCTTGATACCGCCATCAGGACCTATATCAATAATATGATCTGCAGTTTTTATTACATCAAGATTATGTTCAATTACTATGACTGTATTTCCAGTTGCAACAAAAGTATGAAGAATTTCTAATAATTTTTTTATATCATGTTGGTGCAATCCTGTTGTCGGTTCATCTAAAATATATACCGTTCTACCTGTAGACCTTTTTGATAATTCTTTTGCAAGTTTAATTCTTTGAGCTTCTCCACCGGAAAGGGTTGTAGCTTGCTGACCAATTTTAATATATCCTAAACCAACTTTTTTTAGAGTCAATAATTTCCCTCTGATAGTATTTATATTTTCAAAAAAATCGCACCCTTCATCGACTGTCATATTTAAAACATCTGAAATATTTTTTCCTTTAAATTTAATCTCAAGAGTTTCACGATTATATCTACTTCCTTTACATTCATCACAAGTAATATAGACATCAGGAAGAAAATGCATTTCATATGTTATAACACCATCTCCTTCACACGCTTCACAACGACCTCCTTTAACATTAAAAGAGAATCTACCAGGTTTATAACCTCTACTTTTTGATTCAGGCAAATTCGTAAACCAGTCACGTATTGGTCCAAAGGCTCCAGTATAGGTTGCTGGATTTGATCTAGGCGTTCTTCCTATAGGAGATTGATCTATATCAATAATTTTATCAATTAATTCTATGCCTTTAATACCTTTAAATGGTAAAGGTATTTTTCTTGATTTATTATTATTTAAATAAAGATTTAATGCATTGAATAAAGTTTGAAGAATTAAAGTTGATTTACCACTACCTGATACGCCAGTGACACACGTGAATGCACCAAGTGGTATTTTTAAATTTACATTTTTTAAGTTATTTCCAGAAGCATTAAGAATTTCTAAATATTTGCCATTTTTTGCCATTCTTCTATTTTTTGGAACTGGAATAAAACTTTTATTTGATAAATATCTACCAGTAATACTATTATTATTTTTTTTAATGTCCTCACATTTGCCTTCAGCAATTACCTCACCACCTTTATGACCAGCCTCTGGACCTAAATCAATTATGTGATCAGAATTTTCCATAGTTTCTGTATCATGTTCAACTACTATTACTGTATTTCCTAAATCTCTTAATCTTTTCAATGCATCAATCAATTTAATATTATCTTTTTGATGCAAACCAATTGAAGGTTCATCCAAAACATATAATACGCCTGTTAAACCTGATCCAATTTGAGATGCCAATCTTATTCTTTGCGATTCCCCACCAGATAAAGTTCCAGATTCTCTTGATAAAGTTAAATAGTCTAAGCCTACGTTTAGAAGAAAATCTAGCCTTTCATTGATCTCTTTTAAAATATGTTGAGCAATTTTCAATCTTGTAGGATCTAGTTTTGTTTCTAATGAAGAAAACCAATCTTTTGCCTCAATTATAGATTTTTCAGTTACTTCGCTTATATTCAAGTCATCAATTTTAACACAAAGGGCTTCATCTTTAAGTCTATAACCCTTGCATCTTTCACATTTGGTATCTGACTGATATTGAGATATTTCTTCTCTCATCCATTCACTATCGGTTTCCAAATATCTTCTCTCTAAATTGTTGATTACTCCCTCAAAAGTTTTTTTATGAGAATATTTTTCATAACCATCGTCATAAGAAAATTTAATTTCTTCATCATCTGAGCCATATAAAATTATATCTTTTATTTTTTTTGGAAGATTTTTCCACTTATCGTCAAGAGAAAATTTATAATGTTTAGATAATGAAGCTAATGTTTGTGCATAGTATAGTGAAGTTGACTTTGCCCAAGGTACAATTGCGCCTTCAGAAATTGTTTTTTTCTCATCTGATATAACCAATTTAGGATCTACATTAAGTTTTATTCCTATTCCTTCACATTCTTCACATGCTCCATAAGGACTATTAAAAGAAAATAGTCTTGGTTCAATTTCTTCTATAGTAAAACCACTTTCAGGGCATGCAAATTTTGTTGAAAAAATTATTTTTTCTATTTTTCTAAATTGTTTAGGGAGAGTTTCATCATCATATTCTACAAATAATAACCCATTTGATAAATTAATTGCAGTTTCAACCGATTCTGCAAGCCTGTTTCCAAGTGAAGAATTTATTACAATTCTATCAACTAAAATTGAAATATCGTGTTTAATTTTTTTATTTAAATCTGGAACTTTATCAATATCAAAAATTTTATTGTCAATTTGGATTTTTCTAAATCCTCTTTTTTTGTATGATAAAATTTCTTTTTTATATTCACCTTTTCTTCCTCTAACTATTGGTGAATATAAATAAATTGTTGATTTTTTTGGTAGCTGTTTAATTCTATCCACAATTTGACTGATTGTTTGTGATTCTATTGGCTTGCCAGTGAATGGAGAGAAAGGAATTCCAGCTCTAGCATATAAAACTCGCATATAATCATAAATTTCAGTTACTGTTGCAACAGTTGATCTAGGGTTTTTTGAGGTATTTTTTTGCTCTATTGATATGGCTGGACTTAAACCTTCAATGAGATCCACATTGGGTTTTTTCATTTTATCTAAAAATTGCCTTGCATAAGCAGACAAGCTTTCAACATATCTTCTTTGTCCCTCAGCATACACTGTATCGAATGCTAAAGATGATTTTCCTGAACCAGATAACCCGGTAATTACAACAAATTTCTCTTTTGGAATCTCTAACGATATATTCTTTAAATTGTGCTCTTTTGCACCTTTTATCAGGATCTTTTTAAGCATTATTTAGTTGCTTTAGATTAATAAAATTAATATTCAAGGTAAAATGTGTTATATTAAAAATTCTCAAAATTACTAATTTATGGCAGGAAGTTTAA
>CACJMW010000024.1 GCA_902594655.1 uncultured Pelagibacteraceae bacterium | reverse complement strand
GAATTGGTTCAGGTGGTAACTATGCTTTAGCTGCCGCCAAAGTGCTTATGGGTACAGATATGAATGCTGAAGAAATTGCAAAAAAAGCAGTTGAAACAGCTGCAGAAATTTGTGTTTTTACAAATAATAATATTTCAATTGAGAAAATATAATGGATAAATCAAACGTAACTACTTTAATTCCAAAAGATAAAAAAGAAAAAAACACTCTATCAGACTCTTTATCTCCTAGAGAAATTGTTTCTGAACTTGATAGATTTGTTGTTGGACAAGATAAAGCAAAAAGAGCAGTTTCTATAGCACTTAGAAATAGGTGGAGAAGACAAGCCATTGAAGGAGAGATGAAGGATGAAGTTCTTCCTAAAAATATACTTATGATGGGACCGACTGGAGTTGGTAAAACAGAAATCTCTAGAAGATTATCGAAATTAGCTGAAGCACCTTTTGTTAAAGTTGAAGCCACAAGGTTTACTGAAGTTGGTTATGTTGGAAGAGATGTTGAACAGATAATAAGAGATTTGATAGAAATTGCCATAGCAATGGAAAGATCAAAAAAAAGAAAAGAAGTCCATGCAAAAGCACAAAAGCTTGCTGAAGAAAGGGTTTTGGATGCTTTGGTGGGTAATAATGCAAGTGTTGCAACAAGGGAAAGTTTTAGAAAAAGATTAAGAAGTGGAGATTTAGACGACAACGAAATTGAAATTGCAATTAGTGAAAATAATCAAATGCCATCTTTTGAGATTCCAGGAATGCCAGGAGCCAACATTGGAATGATAAATATTTCAGATGCGCTGGGAAAGTCTTTGGGCCAAAAACCAAAGAAGAAAAAAATGTCAATTAAAGAGTCTCACGAAATACTAATCAATGAAGAGTCTGACAAACTTATTGAGGAAGATAAAATTATAAAATCTGCAAAACACTCAACTGAAAACAATGGAATAGTATTTCTAGACGAAATAGATAAAATTTCAGCGAGGACAGACCGTGTTGGAGGAGATGTGTCAAGAGAAGGTGTTCAAAGAGATCTTCTTCCACTAATTGAAGGTACAACAGTTAACACAAAATATGGACCTATAAAAACTGATCATATATTATTTATTGCTTCTGGGGCATTTCAACTTGCTAAACCTTCAGATTTACTACCCGAATTACAAGGAAGGTTGCCGATTAGAGTCGAGCTTGATGCTTTAAATAGTGATGATTTTAAAAGAATATTAAAAGAGCCAGATAATAGTTTGATTAAACAGTACAAAGCATTGCTTAAAACTGAAAATGTTGAGCTAAATTTTACAGATGATGGTATAGACCTAATCGCAAGTATCGCAAGCGAGGTAAATAATACTGTCGAAAACATAGGTGCTAGAAGATTACACACAATAATTGAAAGAATTTTAGATGAAATAAGTTTTACAGCTACAGATAAGGCTGGTGAAACAATTACAGTAGACTCATCTTATATAAAAGAACATATTGGTGAATTAGTAAAGGACACAGATTTATCAAAATTTATTTTATAACTTGTATTCAAAATTTTGTGTTTCTTCATTAACCTGAACTTCCTCGGCGCCATTTTTTAGATGAAAACTTCTAGCCATATCTGTTAGAGGAGAAAGAGTTACTAATCTATTAAGATGATTTGATTTTTTAATCTTTTTAAAAACTTCTTTGACAATTAATTTTCCACCTCCTTTTTTATTGGACCAAACAGTGTAAGCGATTGCAATTTTTCCAACATTTTGATCTCTTGTAGCACTTTGTAAAAAAGCGTCCCTGCTAAATAAATCTAATTCATATACAGTTTTTGGAATTTTATTAGTAAAAGCAAAACACATAACTGCATGAATTTCATTTTTATATTTTACACCATATATTTTCCTTCCGTAACTTGTTCTAAATTCATTATCTAATTCTGGTCTCACAGGATCTTTTTCTGTTGTACATTCCTTTAACTCAACGATTTCTGCACCTTTAATCCAATCAAAAAAAAATTTTATATTTTTTTTTAAATCTTTCTTGCTTTTTCTTAGTCTAGCTTTAATTCTAGCTTTTTTATTCTTAATCAATTTTTTTCCTCAAAAAAATTTCAAAGTTTCCTAAAGACGAATTTTCAATGGCTTCCATGTCAATTTTTGAAATTTTTCTCATAAGATCTGCATTTTCTTTTATATAATTTGGAACTGAGTATTTTAAAATGCTTAAGTCTTTTGACTTATAGGGGTTTTCCATATTTTTTGATCTACTACCTTTTCCAGTAATGATATTAATTTTTGAAACACCTTTATCAAAACATAGAAGAATAAATTTTTCTATTTCTTCGTTTGCATCTTTTAGAGTATATCCATGTAAATCTATAGTTTTTTCAACATAGGGTAAATTTTTATTAATTCCCCTTTGATCTTTGTCGTGAATTTTTTCTTTTGAATTAACAAATGTTTCCCAGACTTGTTTATCTTTATCTGTTATTTTCTTATTCAACTAGACTTCTGTTTCTATTAATTGCCAATTAGGATTTTGCGAATTAATATTTCTAGCAAATTTCCAAGTATCATTTACTTTTTTTATTTTTTGTGGATCGCCTGAAAGAATCTTGTTATCTTTGTCTTTAACACAAGTAATTATTTCACTTATGAAATTAACACTTACTTCTAGCAAATCATTGCTTTGATTATGATCTTTAATTTCTGCGGAATTAATCCCAATAAAAGTGGTTTCATTTTTTATTTGTTTTAAGGACCTTTCTTTGACTGCCTCGTTGAATGCATTATATACATCTTTGTTTAAGAGAGATTTAATCTCACTTATTTTCCCATTAGCAAAAGATGTGATTATTGTTTCATATGCAATCTTTGCACCTTTTATAAATTCTTTTTTCGCATCTTCGTCAAATTTATAAATCACCTTTTTTACCGACGGTTTTTTAAAATCAAAATCATGGGCAAAACTAGAAGCCATATCTTCTTCATGACCTGTTTTTTTTCCAAGAATTCCTCTTAATCTTAAAAAAATAAACCCCGCTATCATTGCAAGCAGAATAATATCTATATATTCGAAACTATAATTCATTGTAATTTATATATAATTATAATATTTACTATGTTGATCTTTTTCAATGATCTAAATTTATTAAATAAAAGACAAATGAACTCACTTTTATTAGCAATTATTCTAATTCCAGTTATTGAAATTTATTTGTTTATAAAGATTGGTGGCTCAATAGGAGCAATTAATACCATTTTGCTTATATTCTTAACAGCTTTTGTTGGTATTTATTATGCAAGATCTGAAGGTTTAAATACACTAAATCATGGTATTCGAAAATTAATAAAAAATGAAATTCCTGCATATGAACTTGTCTCTGGAGCTCTAATAGGTATAGGAGCTATTTTTTTGATTTTACCTGGATTTGCCACAGATTTTTTTGGGTTTTTAATTATATTTCCCCCGACAAGGAAATTAATATTCAAAATGTTTAAGAAAAAAAATGTAAAAAATAATTATAAAACTAAAGATTATATTGAAGGAGAATTTAAGGATTTAGATGACTCAAAATGATGAAAATAAATTTAAAATAATATTAGAATATATAAAAGATCTTTCTATTGAAACACCAAGCATATCTGCTCTCGCATTTGTACAACAAAATTTATCAAATTACATTATGGATATAGATATATCATCACAAGTTCTAAAAAATAAAGCTATAGAAGTAGTTACCAGATTAACTTTGCAAGACAAAAAGGATGTTGAAGAAAAGGCCTTTTTCGAAATTAAATATTCTACTGTAATTACATTAGATAAATCAATCAACGACAAAAATAGTGTTGGAAAAATTGTTTTGTGTGAACTTCAAAAAATTGTATATCCAAAAATTGAAAAGATATTTTTGGATTTAATTAAAAATGCAGGTTATCCTGACTTAAATTTTGAAAAAAAAGTTGACTTTGATAAGTTGTATAATGAAAAATTTTCTTAGAAAAAATTTTTTTTTATTTCTTTTTTAAGAAATTCTTTGTGTAAATTTAATTCCTCTTGAGAAGGTTTAATAATCTTATTATAATAACTAACTTGTAAATTTTTATTTTCACTATCTTTGCTAAAATCTTTTTCAATATTCAATTCAAAAGATGGTTCTTTTTGATCTAACAAATTTATATAAACTTTTGATAGCAACTCGCAGTCTATAATTGCATTATGTTTTTCTCTTCTTGAATTATCTATATTATATCTTTTACATAGAGCATCGAGACTTGTACCTGAGCCAGGAAATTTTTCTCTAGCAATCTCAAGAGTGTCAACTATGTCTTGTTTTATTTTATTTTTTCCTAAATTATAAAGTTCATTATTTAAGTGAGAAATATCAAACTCAGCATTATGTATTACAAGTCTTTTCCCATCAATAAAGTTTAAAAAATCATCAACGATATGCGAAAATTTTTTTTGTTTTGATAAAAATTCATCTGTATAGCCATGAACTGCAAAAGCCTCTTTCGAAACTTTTCTTTCAGGATTTAAGTAGCAGTGGAACCTATTTTTTGTAGGTATTAAATCATCAAGTTCTATACATCCAATTTCTACAATTCTGTGTCCTTCAGATACTTTTAATCCTGTAGTTTCAGTATCTAATACTACTTCAATCATTTAATTTTTTTTTAATAATTTTAATTTGTTTAAATATATTATTTTTATGTGAATTATTTTCAATTACAAAATCACATAATTTTAATTTTTTTTTAATATTAAGTTGTTGTGATCTTAAGATATCAAATACTCTTTTATTAAAATTTCCTCTTTTTCGTAACCTTTTAATAATAGTTTTTTTTGATGTCTTAATTCCAATTAGGAAATCTGATCTTTTATATAATTTATTTTCTATTAGAAGTGGGATATCAAGAACGACATACTTTTTATTAAGATTTTTTTTTTCAAATTTATTTAAACTTAGTCTTACATATGGATGAACTATTTTAGATAAAGTTTTAATGTTAGTTTTGTTAAGTATTGTTCTTATTTCAGCTTTTTTTATTGGAAAGTTTTTAATGCTTTTAGGAAATTTTCTATTTAATTTTTTAAAACAATCTTTATTGGTTTTATAAATTTTTTTCACCTCTTCATCTGCATTAAATATCGGATAACCAAAACATTTAGCAACAAATGTTTTTCCCGAGGCAATTTCTCCAACTAAATTAATTCTAATCATTTAATTTGAAAGTAGGTCCCACAATTTTTCATCAATATGAGGTTTATAACCTAGCCAAGTTTCGTAAGATTTTTGAGCCTGAAATACAAACATTGACATACCGTCCTTTGTATAATTTAATATTTCTCTTTCCTTAAGAAATTTTGTTTTTCCTGAATAAATTAAGTCATAAAAGAGCTTATCTTTACAATCACTAAAATCCAATTCGATCCTATCATTTTCTTTTAAACCTATGCTAGTTGTATTAATAATAATATCAAATTTATTTGGTTTTTTTCCCCAGTCTAAAATTTTTATATCTGGAAATATTTTTTTTAAATTTTCAGCTTTTTGCTTAGTTCTATTGCTTACATATATTTCTGAGATACTGTTGGATTTAAGGGAATATATTATAGAAGAAGTAACACCTCCTGCTCCCAGAATAAAAGCTTTTTTTCCTTCTGTTTTAAATTTTGTTTGCATCAATCCTAACATAAAACCTTCACAATCAGTATTATGACCGCACACTTTTCCATCAGATTTAAATATTGTGTTAACTGACTGTGTTTTTTCTGCAATTATACTTAATTTATCTAAATATTTAATGACTGAATTTTTATAAGGAACAGTTACATTTATTCCAGAAATTTTTCCATTTTTAACGTCTGAAATTAGCCCCTCTAATTCATTTTCTTCTACTTTTTTTTTATCGTAGATTGCATCCTCATTGTGAGTTTTAAACCAGTGGTTATGTAATATTGGGGACAAAGAATGTTTGATTGGGTTTCCGATTACTAAATACTTTTCCATTGTAATTGTAAGTACTCCTTAATTTTGTCAATTGGAAGGCCCATTATTGTATTTTCATCACCTTTAATTTCTGAAAATAATGATCTTCCCTCTCCTTCTATTTGGTAAACGTTATATGCGTATAATTTTTCATCTGGTATTTTTGATAGATATTTTTTCAGTTCATTTTCTGTAAAATCCTTCATTGTAAGCTCTGCCTTATCAGTATGATTCCAAATCATTGATCCATTTTTAGAAATTGAAACTGAACTAATTAAAAAATGCTTTTTACCATTAAGTTTTTTTAAAATCTTTAGGGCACCATCCCTGCTTGTTGGTTTAGATATTATCTCTCCATCTAAATCAATTACACTGTCTGCTCCGATTACTATGGAATTTTGATTTGATGAACTCACTTTTGTTGCTTTGATTTCCGCTAGGTTTTTGCTAATTAACTCTGGTGATGCTCCTTCATTAACTAGACTTTGTTTAATTGGGTCTTCATCTATATTTGATGTGATTACTCTACATTTAATATTATTGTTTTCTAATATTTCTTTTCTCACTTTGCTCTTAGAGGCTAAAATTATTTCATTTTTTGTTTGCATATATTTCATGAATTTTAATTATTGATGCAGCTGTTTCCTCAACAGATTTTCTTGTAACATCAATTACAGGCCATTGATATTTTTGAAATTCTCTTTTTGATATTTTAAGTTCCTTTTCAATAGTTTCTATTTTTGTATAATTAATATTTTCATTTTCTTTAATTGTTGTAAGCCTATTTTTTCTTACATCATGTAGCCTGTTTGCTTCTGCTGTAAGACCTATAATGCAAGAAATTTTCGGGTTTTCTTTTAGCTTTTCTGGAATGGAGTTTTCATTTACTAATGGAATATTTGAAGTTTTAAGTCCTCTATTTGCTAGGTAAATTGAAGTTGGTGTTTTGCTGGTTCTACTAACACCTAATAATATTACATCTGATTTCTCAACATCGTTTAAAGAATTTCCGTCATCGTGATTCATGGTAAATTGAATTGCCTCAATTCTTTTATAGTATTCTTCGTTAAGAGCATGTTGTCCGCTAGGAATATTTGTTGCTTTTTGGTTTAAAAGTTTAGAAAAATTTAGTATTAAATCACCAAGAACCCCAAAACACGGTATATTTTTTTTATTTGCTTCTTGTGATAGAAATTTTGCAAGTTTATTGTCTACGATGGTATATAAAATTATTGAGTCTTCCTTTTTTTTTGCCTCTTCTAAAATTTTTAACAATTGATTTTCAGTTCTTGTAAA
>CACJMW010000023.1 GCA_902594655.1 uncultured Pelagibacteraceae bacterium | reverse complement strand
TTTACTTTAAATTCCTGAGCTTGATCAAATAACAATTTACCATTCATATTTGCAGTTAATAATTTGACATTAAAATTTTTTTTATCTTTTCTGACAATATTTAAAGTTGTAATACCAATTGATCCTGTTGATCCTAAAATAGCAATATCAATCATATTGATATAGTATAAAATACAAGGTTTATTGGAACAGAAAAAATCATACCATCGACTCTATCTAATATTCCGCCATGTCCTGGTAATAAATTTCCTGTATCTTTAACCTTTGCTTTTCTTTTCAAAAAAGAAAAAAACAAGTCACCAAACTGCGATAGTAAGCAAGTTGAAAATGTAAAAACAAAAATTAAAAATAAATTTAAATTAATATAATTAATAAATAGAAACATTGTTAAAAATGATAATACAAAAGCACCATAAAAACCTGAGAATGTTTTTTTTGGACTAATTTTGGTCAGTTTCTTTCCTTTAAATAATTTTCCTGAAATTAATCCACCTATATCTGTAGCAATACATATGAGTATTAAATAAAAAACCAAATCCTTAATTTCGTAGGATTTTAGATATAAAAATAGTGCAGCTATAACAAAGTATAAAATACCAAAAAAAATGTACAAATAAATATTAAAAGTATTTTTTTCAATTTTATAAATTAATCTAATATATTCAATAATCGATAATAAAAAAATAATTACTAATAAAGTGATAAAAAATACTTGATTTGTGTAAGAAAAATATAAACTGCTTATTAATAAAATTGAAGTTAATATTCTTTTCCCTAACTCGTTCATATTAAATATTTCCGAATTTTCTTTTTATTTTTTTATATCTCAATAGTATTGAATAAAAGTCTTTTTTACTAAAATCAGGCCATAGCTTCTTTATAAAGAATATTTCTGAATAGGAAATTTGCCATAGCATAAAATTACTTAATCTGTGGGTATTTCCCGTTCTAATTAATATCTCAGGATCTGGCAAATTTTTTGTATATAAATGTTTTTCTATGTTTTTTATACTTAATGTAAGTTTTTTTTTGTTAATTGATTTAATAGATTGTATTATTTCACTTTTTGATCCGTAATTAAGCGCTAAATTAATTTGAAGTTTTTTATTTTTTTTTGTTAAATTAGTAGCGTTTTTTAATGATTTTTTTAAACTTTTTGGAAATTTCCTTATATCACCCAAAACGTTCAATTTAAAATTATTCTTTAGTAGAATATCTAGATTCTTTTTAAGGTATTCGTTTAATAATTTAAACAAAAAGTTTTTTTCATACTTTGGTCTTTTCCAATTTTCTGTAGAAAAAGTATATAATGTTAAAAATTTAATTTTTGTTTTAACTGCAGCTTCTATTATCTTTTCGACAGTTTTTATTCCTTTTTGATGTCCAAATTTTCTTGAGTTATATTTTTTTAAACCCCATCTACCATTACCATCCATTATAATAGCAACGTGTTTAATATCGCTCATATTGTCATTATTTCTTTTTCTTTTAATTCAACTTTTTCATCAATTATTTTAATATTTGTATCTGTAATATTTTGTATATTTTTTTCTGATTTTTTTTCTTCATCTTCGGATATATCTTTTGATTTCAACATTTTTTTTATTTCATCATTGGCTTCCCTTCTGATATTTCTTATAGAAACTTTGCATTTTTCACCAATATTTTTAATCATTTTTTTAAGTTCAGTTCTTCTTTCCTCATTAAGATCTGGTATTGGCAATCTCATTAATTGACCATCAATTTGAGGATTTAAACCTAATTCTGATTTTTTAATAGCTGAGTCAATTAGTGAAACATTGTTTAAATCCCATACTTGTACGTTAATTGTTCTTGGTTCTGGTACTGTAACTGTTGCAAGTTGATTTATTGGCATTTTCTGACCATAAACATCTACTTTAATTAAATCTAACATGCTTGCATTTGCTCTACCGGTTCTTAAGGACATGAGTTCCTTTGAAAATAAATCAATAGTTTTTGTCATTTTTTCTTTATAAACGGTATCTTTAAACATTATTCTCCAATTTTAACTCTTATAAATTCTTTTATTTTTAAATTAGGAATATCGATTTCAGAAACTATATCTTTAACTTTTTTCTTTGGTTCCATAACCCAATTTTGACTCATTAAACTATTTTCCTCTTTAAATTTGTTTATTTTACCTAAACTAATTTTTTTTGCAATTTCATCTGTTTTACCTGAGTTTTTTAACTCCTCTGCAATTAATTCTAATTCTTTTTCAATAACTTCTTTTTTAATATCACTTGTATTTAAAGCTATTGGATTAGATGCAGCTATATGCATTGATAGTTGTTTGCCGAATGAAGTAAATTTTTCGTTATTTTCTTTTGTCTCTAGACTTACTACTACCCCTAATTTTGATACATTGTCTCTTATAACAGAGTGCTGATAAACGAAATTTTGTGAGTTAGGATGTTCCAAAGTTTGTATTTTTCCTATAGTTATTTTTTCACCGATTTTAGCAATTAATGCTACCAAATTTTCTTCTACCGTTTTGCCATCTGACATTTTTGATTGTTTCAACATTTCCATATTTGAAGAACATTTATTATTTATTTCACTTAATTCTTTTACAAATTTTATAAAGTTTTCGTTTTTAGCAACAAAATCAGTTTCACAATTTACTTCGATTAATGATGTTTTATTTTTATCACCGCTAACTACAATTACCCCATCTTTTGCTTCTCTACCCATTTTCTTTGAGGCTTTTGCAATTCCTTTTACTCTTAAAATTTCAGCAGCTTTTTCAATATCTCCGTTGGCTTCTTTTATAGCTAAATTACAATCTTTAAAACCTGCGCCTGTTGATTGTCTTAATTTCTTTATATTTTCAATATCACTCATTATTAATGGTCCTAATTTTTATGATTATTAATTTAGATTATTATCTTTTGATTTTTTAGAGACTTCTTTTTTTGTTTCTATATTTTTATCTAAAGTCTTAACTTCAGGTTTTGAGTCTAAATCATTATTAATATCTTTTTTTGCATTGTTGATAGTTTCTTTAATTAAATTGCAATATAATTCTATAGATCTTCTCGCATCATCATTTCCAGGTATTGGAAAGTCAATATTTTCTGGATCTGAATTTGTATCTAATACTGCAATAATTGGAATATTTAACTTGATTGCCTCTTTAATGGCTAGTGATTCATAATTTGTATCAATAACAAAAATTAAATCTGGTGTTTTTTTCATATCTTTAATTCCACCAAGAGATCTTTGCAATTTATCTCTTTGAGTACCCATCTTTAATAACTCTTTTTTTGTAAAACCTCTATTTTCTGAAGTCAGATGTTTATTTATATCTTCTAATTTTTTTATTGAATTAGAGATTGTGCCCCAATTGGTCAACATGCCGCCGAGCCATCTGTGATTGACATAATACTGATCAGTTTCTTTAGCTAAATTTGCAATGCTTTCAGATGCTTGCTTTTTTGTTGATACAAATAATATTTTTCCTCTATTTGAAATGGTTGCATAAACTTTTTCAAGAGCTTGTTTAATCAGATCAACTGTTTGAGTTAAATCTATTATATGAATTGTATCTCTTCTACCAAAAATATATTTTTTCATTTTTGGATTCCATCTTAATGTTTTATGTCCTAGATGTACTCCTGCTTCTAATAGCTGCTCTATTGTTATGTTGGGTATTATCATGTTCCTTTCCGGTTGTGCCTCCACAGTAATTGCCCTTTTGGGACCGGAGGTTTTTCAACCAAATACTGTGTGCGATTTAATTTTGAGATTTTTTACAATTATTTTAGAATAATACAAGTTATTTTTTAGTAGATTTTTAAGGTAACACCTGCATTTTTCAACTGAGATATGATCTTTTGGTCAATTTTTCTTTTTTCTACTAATTTATACTCATGAGCTATTTTATTCTCTAAAATTTTAAGAACTACATTTGTTTCTCCTGGTGAAGAAATTAATTTTTTTACTTGATCTAAATTTTTTACATTCTTTGAATGTATTTCAATAGATTTAATTGGGACATTAATTAGATCATTTATTTTTGTTACTGATCTTACATTTATTCTTGAATTAGAACCATCTGTTGAAATATTTTTTATTAAACCCATAAAAACTGAATTGCCTTCTTTTAAAATCTCTCTTTTTTGATTAAAAAGATCTGAAAAGACAAATAGTTCAAAAACTCCACTTAGATCAGTAAATTTTATTATTGCATATGGCTGACCTTTTTGATTTTTTTTTTCTTGTAGTTTCAAAACAGTAGCGGCCACCACACCCTCTTTTAAATTTTCATTTAGATTGAAATCATTAAAATTAATTGCATTGTATTGAGAAAAAGATTCCTTAAATTGATTTAAAGGATGGTCTGAAATAAAAAAACCTAATGTTTCAAATTCTTTAGCTAATCTCTCATCAAAGTTAAAATCATTTTTTTTAATAATAAGTTCATCATTATTTTGCTCAATGTTCTCATCAAATAGATTTATTTGGTTTAAAGATTTATTTTCAAATAAATTTTTTGATTTCATAATTAAATTTGGTATAGATTCATACAATGATCTTCTATTTTCAGTAAAACTATCAAAAGCACCTGCTTTAACTAGGCCCTCCAATTGAAGTTTGTTTATGTCTTTTGGATCTGTTCTACTTATAAAATCAAAAAGATTTTTATAAGACCCATTATTAACTCTTTCTTTAACTAAATTTGATATAGCCTCATATCCAACATTTTTTATTGCTCCTAAAGCATAATAAAAATTTTCATCATCAGATGTAAAATCTGCAAAACATTTATTTATATCAGGTCTTATAATGTTAATTTTCATCCTTTTTAGCTCTTCATAAAATTCACTCAATTTTTTTTGATTTGAAAGTTCCATAGACATGGATGCTGCAAAAAATTCATTTGGAAAATATGTTTTTAGAAAAGCGGTCTGGTAGGCAATTACTGCATAAGCTGCTGCATGACTTTTGTTGAAACCATATTCAGCAAATGGTTCAATTTTCATAAAAATTCCAGCTGCTATATCTTTTGCAATTCCATTTTTTTCTGCACCATTAATAAATCTTTGTTTTTGTTTTTCTAATTCTGATCTCTTTTTTTTTCCCATAGCTCGCCTCAGAATATCGGCTTCACCCGCAGTAAATCCTGACAATATTTGTGCTATCTGCATTACTTGTTCTTGATAAATTATTACACCATAGGTTGGTTCCAGAATTTCTTTTAGTTTTGGATGCAGATAATCTGGTTCTTTTCTTCCATGCTTGCAATCATTATAAATTGGTATATTGCTCATTGGACCTGGTCTATACAAGGCCACTAATGCAATAATATCTTCAAGTCTATTTGGCTTCATATTAATTAAAGCATCTTTCATGCCAGAGCTTTCAAGCTGAAATAATCCTACTGTTTTGCCTTCAGACAAAAGATCAAAAACTCTTTGATCTTCATAGTCAATATTTTCAATATTAAAATCTTCGTTGTTTTTTTCTATTATTAATTTTTGTGCTTTGTTTATTACCGTCAATGTTTTTAAACCTAAAAAGTCAAATTTAACCAAACCAGCATTTTCGGCTGAGTACATATCAAATTGCGTAGAAGGCAACAAAAGATCAGAAGATTTATCTTTATATAATGGTACAATTGAATTTAACTTTTTATCAGCTATTACAACTCCAGCAGCATGAGTTGCAAAATTTCTATTTAATCCCTCAAGTTTTAAAGATAAATCTACTAATTTTTTTACTCTGTTATCATCTTGTATTAATTTTTGTAAACGGGGTTCTGAATTAATACATTCTTGTAATTTCATAGGTCTGGAAGGATCAAAAGGTATCATTTTACAAATAGAGTCTACAAAACCATAAGGTAAACCGAGAACACGACCTACATCTCTAATTACCATTCTGGCCTTTAATTTTCCAAAAGTAATAATATGTGCAACACTATCCTTATATTTTGAATTTAAATACTCAAAAACTAAGTCTCTTTTTTCCTCACAAAAATCAATATCAAAATCAGGCATAGATATTCTGTCTGGATTTAAAAATCTCTCAAAAATTAAATTAAACTTTATCGGATCAATATTTGTTATTGACAAACACCAGGCCACTAATGATCCGGCACCTGAACCTCTTCCTGGACCAACTGGGATATCATTTCTCTTTGACCATTTAATATAATCAGAAACAATTAAAAAATAACTAGAATATTTCATTTGATTTATAATTTTAATTTCATGATCTAAACGATTTTTATATTCATTATATAAATCTTTTTTGTTTTGATTATTTTGAATTTTAATTGAATTATCTTTAAATTTTAGTTTAAGACCTTCAGTAGCTAGATTTTCTAAAATTTTTTCTGGATTATTATCATTTTTAGATGCAATTTTTGGTAAAAGAGGTTTGGAAGAATTTGCTTTATAGTTACACTTGAATGGTAAATAAAAATTATTTGATAATGCCTCTGGAAGATCAGAAAACAACTCTAACATTTCTTTATCAGATTTAAGATTATGATTTGTAGAAAGTTTTAGTCTATTTTTATCATTTAAATATGTTTTGTTTTTAATACATAGAAGAGCATCATGAGCTTCACACATTGATTGATCAAGATAAAAAACCTCATGAGTTGCAATAATTGGAATTTTAAGCTTATTTGATAGACTCAAATTAAATTGTTCAAATTGTTTTTCATTTTTATCATCATGCCTTTGTATTTCTAAGTAAAAATCATTTATAAACTTACTACTCAATAATTTATATAACTCAGTTAATTCATGTAATTTATTCTTTAAAAATAATATTCCTGATAAAGAATTTAATGATCCCGATAAAACAATTAATCCATCTACTTTTTTTAAATCTTCAATATCACAACAGGGTAAAGAGCTGTCTTGTTCATGAAGATAAGATTTTGAAGATAATTTTAGTATAGCCTCATATCCACTTCGATTTTTTGCAATTAGTGGAATAATGCCAATTTCATTATTAAATTTAAAATTAATTTGAGTTCCAATAATTGGTTGAGTTCCTGCTTTAGATATTTCCTCAGAAAATTCAAGTGCTCCACATAGATTGCTTGTATCTGAAAGTCCAATTGATTTAATTTTATTTTCTTTACAAAAATTTTTTAAATCTTCTATTTTAATAGCACCTTCACAAATCGAGTACTGAGTATGGATTTTTAAATGATTAAAGTTTTGATTATTTTCTTGCATTAATAGATTTTAATTTACCATTAATTAGCTGCAATCTACAATCTGCTAAATTGGCAAAATATCTATTATGGGTTGCATAAATTATAATTCTATTTTTAGATTTGAGTTTAATTAATAATTTAAAGAACTCCGTAGCATTTTTATGATCTAAATTTCCTGAAGGTTCGTCTGCAATAATAATATTTGGTGAATTGATTAAGGCACGACCGATAGCGATTCGTTGATTTTCTCCACCTGAAAGTTGTGAGGGAAAATGATTAGACCTTTTGGTTAGTTTTAATTTTCTTAATATTTTATCTGTTAATTTTATACTTTGACTATATGACTTGCCATTAGCAATAGCTGCTAATGAAATGTTTTCTTTAGCTGTAAAATCACCTAATAAATTTTTTTCCTGATAAACAATACCAAAATTATTAGACCTTAGTTTGTCATTTTCATTAATGTCATTAAAATCAATTTTTTTTTTATAAAGTATTAAATTTCCATTTGAAGGACGATCAATCAAAGATAAAATATTTAATAGAGTAGATTTACCAGAACCAGAGGGACCTACTAAAGAATAAACTTTTCCATTTTGGAATTTGTAATTTAAATTTTTTAAAACATTTATTTTTTTTGTTTCTAAATAATTTTTACAAATATTTCTTATTTCAATATAGTTA
>CACJMW010000022.1 GCA_902594655.1 uncultured Pelagibacteraceae bacterium | reverse complement strand
TTAGAAAATGCAATTGAATTATCAAAAACAAATAATCATGACGTTAAAATTGCTGAATTAGAGTTAGAGCAGGCTGAAAAAGATATTGCAATTGCAAAATCAGATTTGGCACCAACAGCAAGCTTATCTCTTGAAAGATCTTATACCGAAGATCTAAGTACTACTTATGACGAGAGAGAAAAAGATGTTTTAAAAGCAACAGTTAGTTGGCCCTTTTATTCTGGTGGAAAAAAACTTGCGACAATAGATAAAAATCAAAGTATTAAAGTAAGGCAAAGATTACTTTTAGATAATGCAATTAAAAATAACTTAACCGAAGTTACAAGTGCCTGGGCAAATCTTCAATCATCTGAAAGTTTTTTAAAATCAGTAAAAGCACAGGTTAAAGCTGCCGAAATAGCAAACGAGGGAATTACAGCAGAGTATTTAAGTGGGGCAGGATCAAGATCGACTTTAGATGTAATTCAGTCCAACTCTTTATTGCTAAATGCCCAAATCTCTTTAGCTAATGCTGAGAGAAATTATCTTCTTGCTCAGTATAATATTTTAAAGTCAATTGGACTGCTCACAAGCAGTTATTTAAACCTCAAGTAAATCAACCTTTTTTAACAAAAAAAAATATTTATATTGCAAATGAGAACAAAAGTAGTACATAATAAAGCATGATTCGACTGTTAAAAAACGTAAAAAAAGAGGCAAAAAATGACGAAAAATAACTTAAAAGTGGTGAAATCCACAAAAGATAAAGAATTGGAAAATAAAGAAAAAAATAAAGCTTTAGACGCTGCAATAAGCCAAATTACAGACAATTTTGGAAAAGGTTCTGTGATGAAACTTGGCCAACAAAAAGCTATGGATGTAGAGTCTGTTTCTACAGGATCTTTAAGCTTAGACTTGGCACTAGGCATAGGTGGACTTCCAAAAGGAAGAATTATTGAAATTTATGGACCAGAGTCATCTGGAAAAACAACATTAGCACTACAAGTAGTTGCAGAAGCTCAAAAAGCTGGTGGTATTTGTGGTTTTGTTGATGCGGAGCATGCTTTAGATCCAGTTTATGCAAAAAAATTAGGCGTAGATACTGAAGAGCTGTTAATTTCTCAACCAGATACTGGTGAACAAGCGTTAGAAATTACTGATACTTTAATCAAATCAGGCTCAATGTCAGTACTTGTTGTCGACTCTGTTGCGGCACTAACTCCAAGAGCCGAAATAGAAGGTGATATGGGAGATCATCATGTTGGTCTTCAAGCAAGATTAATGAGTCAAGCTTTAAGAAAGTTAACAGGCTCAATTTCACGAACAAATACAATGGTTATTTTCATTAACCAAATCAGAATGAAAATTGGTGTTATGTTTGGTAGTCCAGAAACTACATCAGGCGGTAACTCCTTAAAATTCTATTCTTCTGTTAGAATGGATATTAGAAGAACTGGTGCAATTAAAGATAAAGATGAAGTAATTGGAAACACAACAAGAGTAAAAGTTGTGAAAAATAAAGTTGCGCCACCATTTAAAGTTGTAGAATTTGACTTAATGTATGGAAAAGGAATTAGCAAAACAGGTGAATTGATCGACTTAGGCGTTAAAGCTGAAATAGTTGAAAAATCAGGTGCTTGGTATGCTTATAAAGGTGAGAAAATTGGTCAAGGAAAAGAAAATGCGAAACTGTATCTTGAGCAAAATCCAAAAGCAGCTGCTGAAATTGAAATGACCATAAGAGAAAAAGCTGGATTAATTTCTAAAAAAATCGAAGGAAATCCTATCGAAAAAGAGAAAGTAGCACCTGCTGAAGAAGAAGCACCTTCCAAAAAAAATTAGCAGATAACTTTTAGTTGTTTAAAAGGGCGCTCGTAAGGGCGCCTTTTTCCCATATAGACATATAGACATAGAAAAAAAAAGCTGTATTTTTAGAGAATATGGCAAAAACACTAAATGAAATAAGATCTACTTTTCTAAAGTATTTTGAGAAAAATAATCACACTATTGTGGAGTCTAGTAATTTAGTTCCTAATAATGATCCTACATTGATGTTTGCTAATTCAGGAATGGTCCAGTTCAAAAATGTGTTCACAGGACTTGAAACAAGAGATTATGTTCGT
This sequence comes from uncultured Pelagibacteraceae bacterium, assembly GCA_902594655.1. GTDB lineage: Bacteria > Pseudomonadota > Alphaproteobacteria > Pelagibacterales > Pelagibacteraceae > Pelagibacter. Next base: position 6,837 of record CACJMW010000022.1, on the reverse strand, counting down.
GCAACTACCTCACAAAAATGTGTCAGAGCTGGTGGAAAACATAATGATTTAGAAAATGTTGGATATACACCTCGACACCATACATTTTTTGAAATGCTTGGTAATTTTTCTTTTGGAGATTATTTTAAAGATCATGCAATAGAACTTGCCTGGAATTTAATTACTAAAGATTTTGGAATTGATAAAAATAGGCTCTATGTAACAGTTTTTCATGAGGATGATGAAGCTTTTAATTTTTGGAAGAAAATTACAGGTCTTAGTGAAGATAGAATAATTAGAATACCTACTTCAGATAATTTTTGGTCAATGGGTGAGACAGGTCCATGTGGTCCTTGTTCTGAGATATTTTTTGATCATGGTGAAAAATTAAAAGGAGGCTTGCCAGGAACAAAAGATCAAGATGGAGATCGTTACATAGAAATATGGAATCTAGTATTCATGCAATTTGAGCAAATTTCAAAAGATAAAAGAATTAATTTACCAAAACCATCTGTAGACACCGGAATGGGACTTGAAAGAATTGCGGCCTTATTACAAGGAACTCACGACAACTATGAAACAGATCATTTTAAAAAAATTATAAGCGCTACATCTGAAGTAGTTAAAAAAAATCCTGATCAAAATAATTTATCAAGTTTTAGAGTTATAGCTGACCATTTAAGAGCTAGTTCATTTTTAATTGCTGAAGGGGTATTACCTTCAAATGAAGGAAGAGGATATGTGCTAAGAAGAATTATGAGAAGAGGAATGAGACACTCTCATTTGCTTGGATCCAAGGAACCAATTTTTTATAATATATTTAAAACATTGATGGATGAAATGTCTGGGAATTATACTGAACTTAAAAGAGCTGAAGCATTAATCAAAGAAACTTTAAAAATGGAAGAGGAAAAATTTTTAGTTCTTCTTGAAAGAGGAATGAAAATTCTTGATGAAGAAATTTCTAAAATAGACAAAATCCTACCAGGTGAAGTTGCCTTTAAACTGTACGATACTTATGGTTTTCCACTAGATCTAACTCAAGATATTTTAAAAAATAAATCACTAAAAATTGATAACAAAAAGTTTGACGATTTAATGAAACAAAGCAGAGAACTTGCTAAGAAAAACTGGAAAGGCTCAGGTGATAGTGCTGTTGATGATATTTGGTTTGCAATAAGGGATAAATTAGGAGCAACAGAATTTCTTGGATATGAAACTGACCAAGCAGAAGGAGTAGTTCAATCTCTTTTAAAGAATAACGAACAAGTTGAGTCTTTAAAGGCTGGTGATGAAGGTATGATTATTTTAAATCAAACACCTTTTTATGGAGAATCTGGTGGACAAGTTGGTGATAAGGGAGAAATAAATACAAGTAATTTTAAGTTTAAAGTTTCAGATGTTCAGAAAAAGTTAGGAGACCTTTTTGTTCATTACGGAAAAGTAATTTTGGGTGAAATTAGAATTAATGAAAGTGTTGAATTAAAAATTGATAATGAAAGAAGAGAAAATATAAGAGCTTATCATTCAGCAACACATTTATTACACGAGTCATTGAGAAGAGTTTTGGGAACCCACGTAACACAAAAAGGATCCTTAGTTGAGGCAGATAGATTAAGATTTGATTTCAGTCACATGAAACCAATTTCTCCTGAGGAGATAGAGAAAATTGAAAGCTTTGTTAATTCAATGGTTGAGACAAAATCTAATGTAAAAACAAGACTAATGACACCAAAAGAGGCGGTTGATAATGGTGCACTAGCTTTGTTTGGAGAAAAATATGGCGATGAAGTTAGAGTTTTATCCATGGGAGATGAAAAAAATAAATATTTTTCTACGGAACTGTGCGGAGGAACGCATGTGAGAAACACAGGTGATATCGGTAAATTTAAAATTGTAAGCCAATCATCAATTTCAGCAGGAGTTAGAAGAGTCGAAGCATTAAGAGAAAAACAATTAGATGATTATCTCAAAAATAAAGAAAAGTTATCTGATCTATCTGTTAAGAAAAATGAAGAAATAATTAAAGAACTTTCGGAAAAAATAATTAAGCTAGGCACAAAACCTAATCTGGATAAAAAAAATCCTGCAGAAATTATTAAAGAATTAACAAAACAGTTAGACAATTTATCTGTTGGATCAATTTTAGAGGATAAAACAAAAAATATTATTAAAGATGAAACTTTTAATGGAATTAATGTTAGACTTCAAAAGATCCAAGATCTTCCTTCAAAAGAGTTAAGAAAATTAGTCGATAAAGGAAAAAAAGAATTAGGTGAAGGAATTGTCATTATTTTTGCAAGTAAAGATGATAAAATTAGTTTAGCAGTAGGAGTAACAAAAAATTTAATTAAGAAATATAACGCTGTTGATTTCGCTAAAAAAGGCTCTGAGATAATTGGAGGAAAAGGTGGTGGAGGTAGACCAGATTTTGCTCAAGCTGGTGGAGTTGACATTTCAAAAATAGATGAAGCTTTAGATAAACTTAAGTCTTTAATCTAATTTTTTTTTTAATCTACCGTCTAACTCGTCTAAAAACTGATTAGTAGTTTGATATTTCGTAGATGTACTCAATAAAATAGCCAAATCTTTAGTCATTGATCCACTTTCAACAGCTTCAATACATACTTTTTCTAAAATATCAGAGAATTTGATTAGTTCATTATTGCTATCTAATTTTCCTCTATGAGCCAAACCTCTTGTCCAAGCAAAAATTGATGCTATTGGATTAGTAGATGTTTCTTTACCTTGTTGATGCATCCTAAAATGTCTAGTTACAGTTCCATGAGCAGCCTCAGCTTCCATAGTTTTTCCATCTGGTGCCAACAGAACACTTGTCATTAGTCCTAAAGAACCATATCCTTGTGCCACGGTATCTGATTGAACATCCCCATCATAATTTTTACAAGCCCATATATATTTGCCACTCCATTTCATCGCGCACGCTACCATATCATCAATTAATCGATGTTCATATGTAATACTTTTTTTTTTAAATTCATTTTTAAATTCTTCATTAAACACTTTTTCAAAAATATCTTTAAACCTTCCGTCATATTTTTTTAGAATTGTATTTTTTGTAGATAAGTACACCGGCCATTTTTTAATTAATCCATAGTTAAGACAAGATCTTGCAAAATCCTCTATAGATTTATCTAAATTATACATTGATAAAGCAACACCAGGTCCATTAAAATCAAACACTTCAAATTTTTTTTCATCTTTTCCATCTGTTGAAGTCCATTTAAGTTCTAATTTTCCTTTTCCTGGAACTAAAAAATCTGTAGCTCTGTATTGGTCACCAAATGCATGTCTTCCAATAACAACAGGGTCAGTCCATGAAGGTACAAGTTTTGGAATATTTTTACAAATTATTGGCTCTCTAAAAACTGTACCTCCAATAATATTTCTTATTGTACCGTTTGGCGATCGCCACATTTTTTTTAATTTGAATTCTTCTACCCTAGCTTCATCTGGTGTAATTGTTGCGCACTTAATTCCAACTCCAATTTTTTTTATGGCGTTAGCACTATCAACAGTAATTTGATCGTTCGTTTTATCTCGACTTTCCATACCTAGATCATAGTATTCAATTCCAATATCGAGATATGGAAGTATTAGTTTATTTTTTATAAATTCCCAAATTACCCTGGTCATTTCATCGCCATCTAATTCGACGACAGGGTTTTTAACCTTAATTTTGCTCATATTTTAGGTATATCTTTTAATAGACAGTGATTTATATACATGTTTAAAAAAAATTAGCAATAAAGGTTATGATAAGTAAAGTCTTTCCAAAAATACACGCTGAGGGATATAAGTTTTTAGTTATATTCGGGATAGCAACATTGGTATTATATTTTATTAGTTCAATTTTAGGACTAATAGGTTTGGTGCTGACTATATGGTGTTATTATTTCTTTAGAGACCCAGAGAGACAATCAATTAATAGTGAAGATTATCTTGTTAGTCCAGCTGATGGAGAGATTATCAAAGTAGAAGAGGTTAATGGACCAAAAGAATTAGGTTTAGAAAATAAAAAAATGACAAAGATTAGTGTTTTCATGAATGTATTTGATTGTCATGTAAATAGATCACCATGTTCAGGCTCAATTTCAGAAATAAATTATATTGCAGGAAAATTTATTAACGCTTCTATGGATAAAGCGAGCGAAGATAATGAAAGATGTTTTTATAAAATTAAAAACTCATTTGGCGAGGATGTGATTGTAGTTCAAATAGCAGGTCTAATTGCTAGGAGAATTGTAACAGAGCGCTCCAAAGATGAAGTGGTTCAACAAGGTTCAAGAATAGGCATGATTAGATTTGGCAGCAGAGCAGATATATATTTTGAAAATTATAAACCTCTTGTTAAGTTAGAGCAAAGATCACTAGCAGGAGAAACTTTATTAGCAAAAAGATAAATGGAACCTAAAAAGAATTTTAAAATTGTGCCACCAAAAAATCCAAGAGTATTGTTACCTAACATTTTTACTTTAGTGGGTGTTTGTATTGGACTTACATCAATTAAATTTGCATTTGATGGCAGATTTGAAATGGCAGTTATAGCAATTATTGTAGCTGGCATCATCGATGGCTTAGATGGACGAATAGCCAGACTTATTGGAGGCGCTTCAAAAGTTGGAAAAGAATTGGACTCTCTTACTGATGTGATAAGTTTTGGAGTTGCGCCAGCATTCATAATGTATTTCTTTGTTATGAAAGATTTAGGAAGAATAGGTTGGTTAATTTCTTTAATTTATGTTGTTTGTGTAGCATTGAGACTAGCTAGATTTAATATAAGTTCTAATGCAGAACCCTCTTGGAGAGATAACTTTTTTGAAGGAGTTCCTTCACCAGCAGGAGGTATTTTAGTTTTAATACCATTAATATATAATTTTAGTGAAATTCAATTTTTTAATTTAAATTATAATATCTTTGTTCCTATTTTTTTTCTAATTATTTCAGTACTTTTAATAAGTAAAATTCCAACTTACTCATTAAAGAAAATTGTAGTTAAAAGAAGTACCACAATATTTTTATTATTTAGTATAGTGCTATTTTTTGGGCTATTACTTATCTTCACTTTTAATACTATCTTAATTTCAGCTTTAGTATATCTTTTGATTATACCTATAAGTTCAATACATTATCTATCATTAAAAAAAAAATTTTCGACACAATTTGATGATAGTGATGATCATGAAGATGTACTTTAATGAAAGAAAATACGATAGTTTCACTAGCTGACTCAAATTATTTTGAACTTTTAAATGAATTAATTGATTCAATTCAAAAAAATGAACAATCAAAATCTATCGCAATTTGTATACTTGATGCCGGATTAACAGAAGAACAAAAAAAAACTCTTTCAATAAAAGTTGATGAAATAAAAAATGCAGAATGGGATATTGAAGTGCCCGGATTTAAAGTTAGAGGAAAAGAATGGCTAAAAAGCCAAGTTTCAAGAGCTTTTCTTCCTAATTACTTTCCTAATTATAAAAAGTATTTATGGATTGATTGTGATGCTTGGGTTCAAGAGTGGTCATCAATTGAACTTTATTTTAAAGCTTGTGAAGATGGTAAACTTGGAATTACTCAAACCATGGCTCCGGGTTATAGAATAATGTCAAAAGTAAAATGGCTATTTGGTAGGTTAGCAGTAATAAAATCTCAAAATTTTAAGCATGCTATTAGTTCTAAAATTGGAATTGAAAAAGCTAGAAAATTAGCCTTTGCCCCTCACATCAACATTGGTGTCTTCTCTCTGGAAAAAAACTCGAAATGTTGGAATGTTTGGCAGGAAAATTTAAAACAAACTTTAAGTGCAGGTCAAATATTTGGTTCTGAAGGATTGGCGATAAATATGAGCGTTTATATCGATCAAGTTGAAACAGAATTTTTGCCACTAAACTGTAATTGGATTGCTAGTAATTTACTTCCAAAATTTGATGAAGGTAAAAGTAAATTTGTAGAACCATTTCTACCAAATCTTCCTATAGGAATAATGCATCTTGCAGCTGGCATCTGGAGAGATGGAAAAGATATGAGAATAGATAAGTCTATTGAAATAGATGTTGAGACGTTGGATAAAAATAAAGTTTCGAAAAGTTTAAGGTATTCATCATATTGAAAAAAAACAAAATATCAAAAGATTGGATTATTCGACAACACAGAGATATTTACGTTAAGAAATCAAAACAAGAAGGTTTTAGGTCAAGAGCGGTTTATAAACTGGAAGAAATTAACGATAAGCATAAGATTCTTAAAAATGGTTTATTAGTAATTGATCTAGGTGCGGCTCCTGGAGGTTGGTCGCAATTTGTAATTCAGAAATATAAAAAATGTAAACTTTTATCCATAGATTTAAAGGAAATGGAGTCAATAGGTAATTCATATCAAATTGTCGGAGATTTTAATGATGAGAGTTCGAAAGAAAAAATCATTACTTATTTTAATGAAAAAGTTGATCTTGTGATGTCAGATATGGCTGTAAATACTACCGGAAATAAAAATTTAGATTCTGTAGTTACAGGTGAGTTATGTTTGGAAGCCTTAAGATTTGCAAAAGACCAGCTTAAACAAAGCGGATCTTTTATATCAAAAATATTCATGGGATCGACATTTAATGAAATTGTAAGTGAGGCAAAATTGACCTTTAAAGAAACAAATATTTATAAACCACCATCAAGCAGAAAAGAATCAAAAGAAAGTTTCATAATTTGTAAAAAGTTAAGATAGACCACTTTTATTTACAAAAGAATCGTATATAAAAGATTATGGATCTCATCAAAGAAGCACTTACATTTGACGACGTAACACTTGCCCCAAAGTATTCCGAGGTTTTACCCTCTAATG
>CACJMW010000021.1 GCA_902594655.1 uncultured Pelagibacteraceae bacterium | reverse complement strand
ATGCCTTCCAGTTCCGTCTAAACCAATATTTATTGAGTAAGATTTTTTCGGAACAAGACAATATTTATTTTTAATATGCATAGATAAATCAAACATTATTGTGTAAGAGTCGTTTTTTCCGTTTATTTTATCAAGTAATAAGTCTCTCTTTTTTTTTATGATATTTTTATATTTAATTTTTTTAATTAATATTTTTGGATCCCAAATTATTTCATTCCATGAATCTCTCCATGTTGCCCAGCCCCATGTATCGGCACCTTTTACTAAAAAATAATCTGATAGTCCGTTCTTATTAACGGGATAAGAATACCCATTAATCGCACATATACTTTTATCTTTTTTATAAATATTTAAGCCCTTATTAATATATTCTAAAAAATATTTTGATAATAAATTGTCATCCTCAACTACTATTACGCTTTCGTACTTCTTTAATATCTGAGTGATTCCCGATATAAAGTTCTTAGATAATCCATAATTTTTTTTTCTTAAAATAATTTTTTTTTTTTTAAATCCTTTTAAATTTTTTACTATTTCACTTACTGCATTTACTTTATATCTATCAGTTTTATTTTTTGGCCCATCTATAAAAATATAAATATTAGTTTTTGATGAAAGTTTATTTGCTTTGATAGAGTTTAAAGATTTTAAAGTATGATAAGGCCTATTGTAACCGAAAAATACTATTGGAGACAATTTCATTTAAAAATAACAATAATTTTTAATCAATTTTTTTATTTTTTTTTTTGATCTAAAGCTTTTTTCACCACATAAAATAGATGTCGCATTTTTTAGCATTATTCGGTGTGAATCTAGTGATAACATATGATAATAATATATGTAATTTGGCTTAATTTTCCATTTTAATAAAGTTTTTACAATATTTTTTGCTTGTATCTTTATAGGGCTCAATGTCCATTGCATATATTTTTTTCCAAAAAAATTAAATAATTGCAAAGATAATTCATTCCAAATATTTTCTAAATTTTTCTCGTTTTTAAAATTTGAATTAACAATATTAAAATATTTTTTGTATCTTTGGTTGTTTTTTGCTGGTGTAACAGAAACAAATTTATTGTTTTTTTTGATTTCATAGTTTTTAACTTTTACAACCAATTTTTTTTTAAAAAATAATTCTATACCAATTGACCATAAATTATTTTTATGATCTTTCCAATTTTCAGGATCTACACAAAAATTTCCTAGTCCATAAAAAATATAACCTTTATTATATTTTTCCCAAGCTTGAGGTATATGTGAATGATGTCCCTGTACTATAGATGCTCCAGCATTTATCCAGCTTCTATAAAGATCTCTAGTTTCAGGCATAGGCCATGGGGAAGTTTCTAATCCTCCGTGAATTGAAACTATAATGTAATCACATTGCTTTTTTAATTTAATAATTTTATCAATTATCCATGGACCTACCTCAGCGACACCACCTCTATTAATATTTGAAACACCAAATTGTGGTTCGCAACACCCTATGATCGCAATTTTTTTATTTTTAATGTTCAATATCAATTCTTTTCGCGAGTCCGATAAACTTTTACCAAAACCAACATGTTTAATTCTTTTTTTTTTAAACATACTGATATTGTCTAGTGCATTTCTAAATCCTAAGTCCGTAAAATGATTATTCGCTAGATGTAAAATTACATTTTTAAATTCAGGAAGATTTGAATTTGAAATAATTGGTCCTGCCTTTCTTATTTGCTTCGAATTTTTATACTTTATAGAACCTTCGAAATTCACCAATAAATTCTCACCAGACAGATTTATCAAATAATTTTGTTTTGTTGTTGCCCAATCGCCAGCTAAAATTAGGTCTGCAGTCATTTGATAAATTTTTTTTTTAATTTAATTAATAAATCTTTAAAAGTTTCTTTAGCAGATATCAATCTACTATTATTTGGAGACTCATCTCCATAAAAGTTATTGTTGTAGAATTGCACTATTTTAAATTTAATATAAATATATTATTAAACCATGTTTTCTGTATTTGCAAATTTTAGGATTGACACTCCAGAAAGGCTGGAGGCATTAAAAATTTCATTTAAATCATTTAATGACAAAAAAATTAAAAATTGGGTTATTAATATAAGAGGAAAATATAAGTCTGAAACAAAAAAATACTTAATTCAAAAATGCAAATCAAAAATAAAAGTCTTTCATTTTGAATCATCTAAAGGATGGATGCATGACTCAGGTAAAATTATTAAATTTTTGAAAAGTGAACTAGTTTTTTTTTGGTTTGAAGACCATGTCTGTCTTAAAAGTAGAAAAAAATACTTATTTGAATGTGCCAAGGATATGAAAAAAAATGATGTAGATCAAATGTTGTATAGTTTTTGGCATAGCGGAGATGAGCTGAAAGGTTTGGAGGGAATAAATAAAAATAAAACTAAAAATATAGTTTTCTTTAATCTCAACAAATTTAGTTTAAAAACTCGAAATGAGAACCGTGCAAAGTTAGGTCTTGAAAAGTTTGAATTTATAATAAACGGTGTTTCAATTTTCAAAAAAAAATTTTTTTTTAAAATTATAAATACCAGAAAACCTTGGAGGAGGAGATACAACAAATTACTACCTTTTGATTTTGAAAAAAGAAATCAAGATAAGTTCTGGCTTCCAATAAATTATGCTATACCAAAAAAAGAAATTTTTGCGTCATTAGATGATGACCACGGTGAAAAAGGCTACAGCCTTATAAGTAGAAAAATTTATCCGAACATTTTTTCAAGAACTATAGAAATCAAAAAAAGAGAAGCAAATCTGAAACAAAAAAAACAAAGTTATATTGGTAGAGCTCTATATTTTATAAATAACCAATTTGATATTTTCTAAATTTTTTTTAAATAATGCTCTAAGGGTTTCAATATAATATATGATCCATATAATCTTGATATATTTCTATTCTTATTTTTAAAAATCAAATTAATTAATTTATTTAGAATATTTTTAGGCTCTTTTGGATATGAAATAGATTTAAGCAACAAATTGATTTCCTCTAAATATTCTTTATTAATAAAATTACCCAACACTTTTATATCAAGCTCTTTAAAACCATATTTTTTAATTGTAGATAAATCTAAAACATTAAGAATTTGCATTTCTTTATTATCATAATTAAATAATAATTGTTTATTTTTAAAATATTCCCTTTGCCATCTTCTTTTTTTAAGTTCCTCTGGATTTAAATTTAATATTAAATTTATAATTTCTTTAGATAAAAAAGGAGAGATAACTTTGAAACCAAATTGTTCTGGAATTCTTATCAAGAAATTAATTAGGTTAATTTTTAACCTGCATGTGAGTAAAGGATAATATTTTATATCATTTATAAATTTTCTATTACTTTCGTAATATTCTTCTTCAAGATTAATATTATTTTTTATTTTTATAAATTTTTCAGGGATACTAATATCGTGTGATAATGAAAGTTTATTAATATCATGGGGGCCTTCTATTAAGTCATAACTTCTCTTTCCAGCCCAAACATCACCAAAAATTCCAGATATAAGTATTGAATTTTGCAAAAATTGAAATTTAGCTAGTAAATTTCTAAAAAATTCAAAATGATAATGTCCATTTAAATGTACATTGGGACCATATAGATCGTACCACTCCTTTTCACATTCAAAAAAATTATTTAATTTGACAAACTCATGTCTTGTACTAAGTTTCTTAGAAAGTTCTTTTGCAATCATTACCTCATGTGAGTATTCTTGATTTTCACTAACTCCATAAGAGCAAGAAAATATTTGGTTCTTTTTTTTACAGAGAATATTCAAGAGCCTTGAGTCATACCCACTGCTTGTAGGTATAACAATGTTTTTTTCATATTTTTCTAAATGGTTGTCTAAATAAGATGAAATCTTTTCAAAAATATGTTGAGGGTTGGAATATTTCTTAAAACTTTCCCAATTATCATCTGTTTTCGTAATTTTAATTTTAGTATTATCAATCTCTATTTTTGAATTAGGATTTAAGAATTTTATATCAGAAAAAATTGTTTTTCCAAAAACACAATATCCATACTTAAGATAATAATATAATCCATCATTACATATCTTTGAGTTTTTAAAATCAATTAAATTATTAATATTTTTGTCAGCTTTTTTTGAATTTGTATTATAAAAGATAGTTTCACTTCCTAACCAATCACTTTCAAAAGATTGCATTCAATTAATCAAATTAAAGTTTTTTGCATATCTAAATATAGATTTTTCTATAGATTTTTGTAGCAAATTTTCCAAATTAATATTTTTTTTCATCAAATCATGTTTTAATTTATTTTTCAGTTCTATAAATTTCTCAGTTGAATAAACATAATGTCCCGCAATAATTGCTTTTTGAACTTTATTGGTATTACTATTAGGAATTAACCATTTTTTCCATTTTTTTGATTTGTAAGAAATATCATAAAATTCATCTAATAATTTTGAATGTTTATATCTCTTAAGTATTTTTATAAGCTCTAACGTTTCAGCTACTCCAAATTCTGGAGCAACATTTGTTGCGTGTATCCCAATTTTTGGATGCAAAGAAAGACTATTATCTGACAAATAGTCAGCATTATGTTCTTTCATATAAATTTTATTGTTTTTACAAATTTCAATCATCTTAGGGAGTTGAATTTCTACTGGTAATTCATTTTGAATTCTTAATGGTGACTCAAAGGAACCTATATTTCTTGTTTCTGCAACTTTTGTCCCTGATTGAATAACTACAAATATTGGTCTATCAAATTTATTTTTCTTGGAAAAATTATTTATTTTTTCAAGTGTATCTGATAATTCCTCAGGTGTATTGGTGGTACCTGACTGCTCCTCTGTACCTACCTCAAAAAAAATTTTTTTTTTATTTTTTCTTGCAAATATAATGCAATGCTCGAACAATTCAAAAAATCTATCAAGTGATTTTTTTAGTGATATTTTTTTATTACTTAATTGTAAACTTGTATCTATATGAATTATTTTAAAATCATTAATAATATCTATCTCGTATGATTTTTTTGCTGACTCCATTGCATTAGTTAAATTATAGTTATTTTCTATTTCCAAATTATTTTGCCATGGCCCTCCATGATCTCTACACAAAATGACTTTATTTTTTTTGTCAATAGATTTAACAAAATTCGAGTATTCTTCTGTATGCCAGTTGTTCACATACCCTCCGCCATGAATATGGGAGTCAATTTGTCTACGACTTGCAATCAGCATTAAAGGGAAACGATATTTATTACACAAATTAGTTGCTGCGATAACACAATTTTTACTCATTGGTCCTACACCTAATGCGGTTTTTTTTTCTCTAATTATCTTAATTATTTCTTTCATTTACAATTCTAAAAATAAATTTATATAAGTCGTTTTTTTTGAAAAGAAAACCATTTATATTTGAGTTTTTTGCAAACTCCATGTCTGTTAATTGATCTCCTATCATAAAACTTTTTTTATAATCAATGTTCCATATTTTTTTAATTTTTTTAAAAAACTTATTTTTTGGCTTTCTACAACTACATATAAGCTTATATTTTTTTACAACACCATCTTTGTGGTGTGGACAAAAAAATATTCTATCAATTTTTGCATTTGTCCTTTTTAAATCATCCTTCATTAACTTATGTAACTTTACTACATCTTTATAACTAAAATATTTTCTAGCAATACCTGATTGATTTGTAACAACTATTACTTTATAATTATTTTGATTTAAATATTTAATTGCTTTTTTTGCACCCTTAATCCATTTAAAATCTTTAAACAATCCTATATAGCCATTATTTATGTTAGACTTATTTAATACACCATCGCGATCTAATATGGCTATTTTTTTGCTTCTTGTCATAATTAATTTTTATTTATGAATATAATTCAAATCGTTCAAAAATTGAACGGTAAAGTAATTTTTTGCAAAAGTATAGAAAAACATATAAAATCTTCTTTTTTTCTATAAATTAGAAGTTTAATATGAGTCTAGTTAAGAATATAATTAAGTATCTAATTGGTCTAATAATTATTTTTTTTTCATTTGTTATTATGCCATTAGTTAAACTAAAGTTTGGTATTTTATATGCTGAAAGATTTGGTCAATTAGCTACCACCTTTGACAATTATATATATTCTAGAAATAAAAGAAATAAAATTGAATATGCTTTTTTTCATCTTAATAATCGTGTTGCCAATGAAGAGCTACTGAGACTTTGGAGAAATGAGAAAAAAATATTCTTTTCAAAAATTGCTAAGATAGTATTTCACACTTCAAAAAAATTTAATATAGCATCTAAAATAATTATTGATTGGGATGAGATGGAAACTATGCCCAGAAGAGTTAATACTACACCTAAGGTGATTAAAACTGATGAATACTTTCATCATAAAGGTAAAATCTTTATTAATAGATTTTCGATAAGTTGTCCATTTATTTGTATTACAAGTCGAGATGATATGTATGTCGATAATAAAGAGGATACAAATTTTTATAATTATAAAAATTTTAAATTTATGAATTTTGATAAGTCTATAAATAATTTAATAAAAAAAAATTATTCAATTATAAGGGTAACTAAGGCAACTAACTCGCGGTATAAAAATCCCTCAAAAAAATTTTTTTATTTTGAAAAAGATAGAACTGACCATTCTGATGTTTATTTGTTGTCACAGTCTAAATATAATATATATGGGAGTTTCCATGGTGCTAATGAAATTAGCTCTATTTTTAGAAAAAAAGCACTGTATTTAAATATGACACCATTTAATCTTGAATTTCTAACCAATCTCTCAATAAATTCGATTTTTGTTCCAAAAAAAATATATTCAAAAATTGACAAAAGATTTTTAAAATTTAATGAGATAGCAAATCTTAAGTATTATACTCATTACAATAAAGACTATTTTGAGGAAAAAGGGCTAGAGGTAATTGATAACACGCCAGATGAAATAAATATGATAGTTGAAGAATTCGATAACAATTTTGATTTGGGAAATAATTATTATAACTGTGATTTGCAGGACAAATTCTGGAGTTCTTTTGAAGATTCTAAGGAAGTAGAATATTTAAGGAAAAGTTTAAAAATAAATATTTCAAAAATTTTTTTGGAAAATAATAAAGATTTAATTTAAATATTTAACTAATTTAGTTTGCACAAATCCTTATTTCAAAACTGACTCTTAAAGTACTGCCTAAATTTATAGAATTTCCATGTATCAAATATGGATGAAATAGTATTACCTCTCCAGGTTTCAAGTTGGGTCTTATAGGTTTTTTAAATTTATTTACATATTTATTTTTTATTAATGTTGCTGTTCCGACATTATTAATAGTTGTAGCTTCTCTGCCATGTTTTATTAAATGACTACCAGGAATAAGTTTCAAAGAATATTTTTTGTTAAAACCTACCAAGGGTACCCAGGCAGTGAATCTAAAGTTTTTTAGATTGTAATGGTCTGAATGATAGCCAGCAACTTTTTTAGATTTAGGTTTAACAATTCTAAAACCAGCAAAATTTGAGACATCTCCATCAGTCCATGAATAAACATTATTGCTTCTGAAAATTTTATACTCTTTGTCTGAAAAATAGCTAAATATTTTTTCAAACTTGTTTAACATAATTATTTTTGCATCTTTATCATCAATCTTAATTGTTCTCGTTTCTCGATCCATTAATTTTTCATGATCTTCGTCAGACACATGATTAAAATAATTTTCTAATTTGCTTAATGATTTTAAAGAGCTTATTGATTTTTTATCTGCACTTTTTTTTAAGTTCCGTAAAACTTTTTTTTTATACTTATTGATGGTATTTTTATCAAAAACTTTTACGATTGCATAACCATTTTTATTAAATTCTTCTAAAATATTTTTCATTAAACAATTATAACCTTAATATAATACATTTCAATAGCGTGCACTCAAGCTGTTAAAAAAAATAAAGTTTTTTTAAAAAGGACCTTTAAAACCTTCGTTTGGAACATCATGAAATTTAGGTTTTGAAATTTTTAATTTCTTTAAATATTTTTTATTAATTTTTAAAATATCTAAAACTTTACTTATAATTTCTAGATGAGTCATATATATGTGTTTTGTCAAACCGAAACTAGTTGGTTCAGGAATATCGGGCATTGTTAATCGATTTGGTGGATTTTTTAAAATTTTATGATTTTTTTCTAGAATAGATGTAATTATCTCACTTGATACAGAACAAAATTTAAAGCCTGTATCTAGAACTAATAGATTTTTTGTTTTTTTTATAGATTTTCTTATTGTTAAAAAGTCAATTGGTTTTATAGATCTTAAGTCAATTACCTCAGATGAAATTTTTAATTTTTCTAAATATTTACTTGCTATTATGGCCTCTGGAGTCAGATATGACATTGATACTATTGTAATATCTTTACCTTTTTTAACAATTTTTGCTTTGTTTATTGGTACAAAATATTTTTTTTTTGGAATTGATGCCTTTGTATAGTGCAACCATCTATTTTCTAAAAAAATTACTGGATTAGGATCATATATTGAGGATAACAACATTCCTTTTGCATCATAAGGGTTGGATGGCATAACAACTTTTAATCCAGGTATATGTGCAAACCATGATTGCAAATTTTGAGAGTGTGTTGGTCCTTGTCCCCATCCCCTTCCAACTATTAATCTTATAGTAATTGGTACTGATTTTTTACCACCATACATATAATACCATTTAGAAGCGTTATTTACTAACTGATCCATTGCCAACAAAAAAAAATCAACTCGTTGGTGAGTCATAACACATCTTAAATTATTTAAACTTGCTCCTATACCTATTCCAGTAAGTGCATTTTCAGAAGTAGGAACATCAAAAACTCTGTGTTTACCAAATTTTTTTTCTAATCCAGTTGTAGTACCAAATACTCCTTTTGGATCAGTTACACCTAGTCCATAACAAATTACATTTTTATCATTTTTCATTGCAATTTCTAAAGCATTATTTATGGCATTAGAAAAGTTGGTCTCAAAAAAGTTTTTATTTGGCATAAACATCCTTGAATAGGCTTGATTTTTTTGGAAAATTCATATTTTTAGCTCTTTGAAAGGATTCTTTTACCTCTTTTTTTATACTTAATTCAATATTGATTAAACTTTTTTTTTGGCCAGGACTTTTTTTTAAAATAAGCTTTTTTAATTTGCTAAGAGGATCTTTTTTTTTCCAAAATTCGAATTCTTTCAGAGTTCTATAACCAATATCATTATCATAATTTGGACCGCAATGTTCTCTCCATCTATAAGTTGAAAACTCTATAAACTGTGGTCCCTTACCTCTTCTTGTTTCAGATATAGTTCTTTTTAAACATTTATAAATTTTTAATGAGTCCATCCCATCACAATGCTCAGATTTGATACCTATCTCTCTGGCTAACTTATAAATCTTCCTATTTTTAGGCTGTCTTACTTCTAGTGATGAATATACAGAATACAAATTATTCTCACAAATAAATATTACAGGCAATTTTTTTACAGCTGCAAAATTTAAGGCCTCATAAAAAACACCAGATTCCACTGCACCATCACCTAAAAATACAAAGCTTAATCCTTTTTGTTTTTTTATTTTTAATGATAAGCCCAATCCTACTCCAATTGGCATACTGTTGCCCACTATCGCCGTGGAACCCATAAAATTTACATCTAAATCAATTAAATGCATAGATCCGCCTTTACCAGATGAACATCCATCTTCTTTTCCATAGATTTCTGCAATCATTTTATTTAGATTGCCACCCTTGGCTAGGTAATGTGCGTGCCCTCTATGAGTACTGACTGCAAAATCTCTTTTCTTTACTATATTAGAAAATACTGCAGCTACCGCCTCTTGACCAGAGGATAAATGAACTGGGCATCTCATTTTTTGATCATTATAATTTTTTGCTAAATCCTCTTCTATTGTTCTTATTCTAAAGAATTCTCTATAAATATTTTTTAATAAATTTAATTTCATGGAATAAACCAGTAATAGTCCCCTGTATAACCAATTTTATTAAATAAATTTTTCCACTCATCTACAGACATTATAGTTTTTGCTGTAAGATTCCATTTGAACATTCTTTTCTTTTCTTCCTCATTTCTATAAGCATCTACAGTTATAAATGAACTTATTTTTGAAACTCTTTCTATTTCTTGTAATGCCATTTCACATTCTTCAAGTTCTAAATTATGTACAGTATTTATTGATATTGTGTAATCAAAAGAATTATCAGCATAAGGCAATTTTTTGGCATTACAAACGTATAAATCATTTTTTATAGCATCCATTCCATTATCAACAGCATAATTTGATATATCTACTCCTTTAATTTTTAAACCTGGCAATAATTTCTTAAAGTCGTAAAGCATAAAACCTTTGCCACAACCAACATCAAGCAAGCTGCTGTTAGAATTTAGATGCCAATAATCCTTAAATTTTTTTACTACCTCTGTCCAATATTTCGAATTATAAGTGAAGCCTCCATATCCAGTCTCTCTAGAGCCATCAAAAAATTCTTTACCGAATTTTCTTGCTATTTTAATATTTTCTTCAGTTTTAAAGTTTTCTCTGTCGTCTAAATTTCTTTTTGATTTTGGATAATCAATTAAAAGATCAATCTCTTTTCCCATTGTTTTATAATTTACCTAATTTAAGTTTTTTCATCCATTTTACTGTAAAACAATTGCCTGTTATCTTTCTTTTTTTTGGATATTCTCTAATAATTTCATTAATAGCGGTTTCGACGTTATATTTTGGCAAGAATCCAGTTTTAATTAATTTAAATGATG
>CACJMW010000020.1 GCA_902594655.1 uncultured Pelagibacteraceae bacterium | reverse complement strand
GTAGCAGCCTCAGCTATGGGATTAATTTGGTCTTTTTTACAAACATCAGGTATTACTGGTTGGGATATGTTGTTTTTAGTTTTATTTGCTGTGGCAAATATAATTTTGTTTGGAGGAGTTTATTGGTCTAAATTTGCTCATATGTTTTATAAACCAGGAGCAGCAATACAAAAAAATTTAGCTAAAGCAGATGGGTCAAATGATGATTTACCTATGCCTGCAGACGCACCAGAGGATTTTGGTTTAGGAATTTCAAGAGAAAAACCTAAACATTATTAGAAAGGAAAATAATTATGTCTACGTTTGTATATATGACAAGATGTGATGGATGTGGTCACTGTGTTGACATATGTCCTTCCGATATTATGCATATCGATAAAACAATTCGAAGAGCAGTTAACATCGAACCTAATTTTTGTTGGGAATGTTACTCATGCGTAAAAGCGTGCCCACAACAGGCAATAGATGTTAGAGGTTATGCGGACTTTGCTCCTATGGGACATAAAGTAAGAGTACTTAGGGAAGAAAAAAAAGGAACAATTTCTTGGAAAATAAAATTTAGAAATGGAACTATTAAAGATTTCGTTTCACCAATTACAACAAAACCATGGGGAAAACACATTCCAAAATTAGCTGAAGCTGATAGTCCTAACCAAGGCGATATGCAGTCTCAAATTTTATATAATGAACCACATGGCTTAAACACAGAGAAAGACTTACCTGTAATTAATAAAAGTTCATTTAAAAAAGGTGTTTACTATTAATGCCTAAAAATAAAACTGTATTTGAGGATTGTGATATTCTAGTTGTAGGTGGCGGTATGGCCGGCACAGGTGCAACATTTGAATCTAGATATTGGGGAAGAGACCTTAAAATTATTTGTGTTGAAAAAGCTAACATAGATAGAAGCGGTGCTGTTGCTCAAGGTTTATACGCAATTAATTGTTACATGGGAATGCAGTGGGGAGAAAATATGCCTGAAGACCATGTAAGATATGCAAGAAATGATTTAATGGGTCTTGTTAGAGAAGATCTTGGATATGACATGGCAAGACATGTCGACTCTACAGTTCATATGTTTGATGAATGGGGTTTGCCAATGATGAGAAATAAAGAAACTGGAAGATATCAAAGAGAAGGAAAATGGCAGATCATGATCCATGGAGAAAGCTATAAACCTATAGTGGCTGAAGCAGCAAAAAAATCAGCTAATAAAATTTACAATAGAATCATGATTACTCATCTCTTAAAAGACGAGAGTAACCCAAATAGAATTGCTGGAGCAGTCGGATTTAATATGAGAACAGGAGATTATCATGTATTTAAAGCTAAAGCTGTTATAGTTGCGGCTGGTGGAGCTTCGCACATATTTAAACCAAGAGCAGTTGGCGAGGGAATGGGTAGAACTTGGTATGCTCCATGGAGTAATGGATCAGCATATGCATTACCAATTGCAGCTGGTGCAAAAATGACTCAAATGGAAAATAGAATTGTGCTTTGTAGATTTAAAGATGGTTATGGTCCAGTTGGTGCATATTTTTTACATTTAAAGACTTATACTCAAAATGCTAATGGGGAAAATTACGAAAAAAAATGGTACGAACATACAAAGAAAATGGTTGGCGAATATATAGATCATCACCCGACTCCAACATGTTTAAGAAATCATGCCTTTATTCAAGAAGTGGCAGCTGGAGGTGGACCTATCCATATGGTAACAAAAGAAGCATTTCAAGATCCACATCTAGAAACTGTTGGTTGGGAAAACTTTTTAGGAATGACAGTTGGACAAGCTGTTGTTTGGGCATCACAAAATATTGATCCAAAATATACAAACCCTGAATTAACAACTTCAGAACCTTATGTAATGGGATCTCACGCAACATGTTCTGGAGCATGGGTTAGTGGACCTGAAGATATTGCTCCTGATGATTATTATTGGGGATATAATAGAATGACAACAATAGAAGGTCTCTTCGGTGCAGGTGATACAGTTGGTGGAAGTGCTCATAAATTTTCATCAGGTTCATTTACCGAGGGAAGATTAGCTGCAAAAGCGGCAGTTAAATATATTACAGACAAAAAAGCTAATGATATAAAGGTTTCAGACACCCAGTATGAAGAATTAAGAGAAGCTATTTATAAACCTCTTGAAAATTACCAAGTAGGTAGAAACGAAATTACTGCCGGTACTGTTTCGCCTAGTTATTTATCTCCTATTCAAGGTCTACAAAGACTTCAAAAAATTATGGATGAATATTGTGGAGGTCTTACAAATAATTATATGACTAATGGTAATCTTTTAAATAAAGGACTTGAACAATTGTCAATTTTACAAGAAGATTTGGAACATGTTGGAGCTGAAGATTACCATCAACTGATGAGAGCGTGGGAACTTAAACATAGAGCATTAACGTCTCAATGTGTTACTGAACACACTTTATTTAGAAAAGAGACAAGATGGCCTGGATACTATTACAGAGGAGACCATATGAATTTAGACGATGAAAACTGGCATTGTTTAACAGTCTCTCAAAGAGATCCAGAAACAGGTAAATTTACCATGGAGAAGAAGCCTGTTTATCATATAGTAGACGAAGAAAAGAAAAAAACTGCTTAATTTATTTAATAAGCCATGAGCCTCATTGATAAAACTGACGAGGAAATTATAAAAATTGCCATTCCTTTATGGGATGACTTAGTTAAAGCATCAAATATGAGAGATTATAGTGGTTTTACAAAAAACTTCTCAGCCGAGATGTTATATGGAGCAAATGAGGTTGAGATCGGAAAGCAATGGGCAAGCAACAAACTTCTAACAAATCTTTCTAATGATAGAGAGGTTATGGGATGTTTAAGAAGAGATTTGCACGTCACCGTCTTATTCAAACAGAAGAGCAATACCATGAAAGGTGATTATCTAGGCCGACTGGTTCTTGGCGAGGAGGGTGATGAGGTAAAAATTTTCGGAGCAACAATATTTTAGAAAGTTGTGAAATAGTGCTTGCAAACCTGTTTTTTTTTGTTATCTCAGATCTGTGGTTCAGTTTATTTTAAAAAATTCAAAAAAATTGTCAAAATCTATACCAACCACTTTTTTTAACAATCATATCAAGGAAATTATTTTTTTTGGACTTGGAATTTATTGGGCAGTAATTCTGTTTAGTACCTTCTTAAATATATAATACTATTTGACAATTATTGACCATAGGAGTACGAAGTAGTCAATAAGTCTTATGGAATATTTTCTTCCAATTGCTCAAGTAGAAATAAACATAGCATTCATATTTATATTAAGTCTATTTGTAGGAGTTCTTTCAGGATTATTTGGAGTAGGTGGAGGGTTTTTGATGACACCATTTTTAATTTTTCTTGGTATTCCACCGGCATATGCTGTTCCAAATGAAGCTAGTAATATTTTAGGCACATCAGTTTCAGGATCAACAACGCACTATTTAAAGGGTACATTAGATTACAAAATGGGATTTATGATTGTGATAGGTGGCACTTTTGGAACATTGCTTGGTATACTTACATTCTCATATCTTAAAGATATTGGAAAGATTAACGAAGTAATTTCTTTAGCATACATGTATGTTCTAGCAATTCTTGGAACATTTATGTTGATACAAGGTGTTTCTGAAATTGACAAAGCAAGAAAAAAAATAATTGTTAGAAAAAAATTACATCACCATTATTGGATACACGGGCTTCCTTTTAGAATGAGATTTAAAAAATCTAAAGTTTATGAAAGTATTTTTACACCTATTATTATTGGTATGATTGTTGGATATATTGCAGCAATTATGGGTGTTGGGGGTGCCTTTATTTTAGTTCCTGCAATGATTTATATTATTGGAATGCCTACAAAATTAATACCAGGTACATCTTTATTTGTAACAATATTTGTAAGCGCAATTGTAACTGTTCTTCATGCTTTTAATTATGGAACAATAGACTTGGTGTTGGTAACGATATTAATTTTAGGCTCAATTGTAGGTGTTCAGGTAGGGCAAAAGATGGGTGAGAAAATTGACAGTTCACAGTTTAAAACTATTTTAGCTGTATTAATTTTATGTATAGGTATTGCAATTGCATACGACACATTTATAAGCGAGGATAAAGTTGTTGTAGCAGTAAATAATGGCGTTCAAAACCTTGGAGTCTTCGCAAAATTTATTTTAGAGTATTCAAAGGATCTGCCGGTATTTTATGGATTAACGTCTGTTGTTCTTGCGATTGTTTTAGGTGTAGGTGCAGCGGGTATCAGAAAATTAATATCTGATTGGAATAAAAAAAGATTAGCTAGACTTCAAGCTACAAAATAAATTAAGCACTTCTATAAAGTTTAGTCATAACAAATTCTCTATGACCCAATGCTTCAGCACAAGTAAATCTTCCATTTGCAACTCTCATAGTAGATTTAATTAATTCATCTCCAGCTTGATCTAAATTCATTTCTCTTGAAAGAATTTTTGATACATCAACATCGATATGCTCTTTCATTTTTACTGCTGTTAATGGATTTGCAGTTAATTTAATAACTGGTTCTATAGGATTTCCAATAATATTTCCTTGTCCTGTTGGAAATAAATGAATATTAAACCCTCCTGCAGCTTGAAGTGTTACACATTCTGCTGCAGCTGAAGATGTATCCATAAAATAAAGGCCTGGGCCTTTTGTCGGTTCCTCTGCTGGTGTTAATACATCCACAAATTGCCTTGATCCAATTTTTTGAAAATTACCAAATGCTTTTTCTTCAATTGTTGTTAATCCACCAGCTATGTTTCCTGCTGTTGGTTGGCTTTCAGAAAGATCATCTGTTGCTTCTTTTAAAATAAAATCGTTATAATCACTCCAAGTTTTCATGAACTTGTCTTGAGCTTCTTTCGTTTTTCCTC
Source organism: uncultured Pelagibacteraceae bacterium (assembly GCA_902594655.1). Taxonomy (GTDB): domain Bacteria; phylum Pseudomonadota; class Alphaproteobacteria; order Pelagibacterales; family Pelagibacteraceae; genus Pelagibacter. Next base: position 6,134 of record CACJMW010000020.1, on the reverse strand, counting down.
TTTTAGCACATACACTTTCAGCGCCTGTCAGTTCAGAAGTTTCACCAAAACATAGATGAACTCCTAATGGCTCTAATTTATCCATTAAATTTCCAACAGTTGGGTTGGATGCAAGCCCTGATGTTGTGTCAGACTCCCCACATTTAACAGAAATCCAAAGATCACTTACTGGGCACTCTTCTCTTTGTTTTTCTGATGCCCATATAGAAAATTCTTGTGCTTTTTTCGAAGCTTTCATTATCGTTTCTATATCACCAGCTCCTTCGATACTAAATCCTTCAACTGGTTTTCCAGTTTTTGCAACTTCATCTACAATTCTTTTTGTCCACTTAGGTTCAATTCCAATAATAATTGCTGCTGCAACATTTGGGTTTTTCGCAGTACCAATCATTGTTCTAAAATGTAATTCTAAATCTGCACCAAATTGCAACCTTCCATATGAATGTGGAAGCGCTATGGTTCCTTTTATATTGTTTGCTACTGCTTCAGCACAAGCGTTAGAAATATCATCAACTGGAAGAATAATGACATGATTTCTAGTTCCAACTCTTCCATTTTCTCTTTTATAACCTAAAAAACTTTTTGGAATATTCATTTATTTTACCATTTTTTTGTTTTAACGTTGTGAACATGGACGTGTTCACCTTTTTTTATTGATTTAACAACTTTTCCAATATCATGACCATATTTTATTATCGTATCACCTTCATTTAAATCTGTTAAAGCCAATTTATGACCAAGAGGCACTTCATTTTTTGCCTCTACTGTTGTTGAGCCATCACCTTCCATAATCCAACAGTTGCAAGTTTGATTTGGTGCGACTTTTTCAATTACTACAACACCAACGTTGTCTTTTTTATCATGTATAATAATATCTGTACTTGCCATTTTATGAATTCTATATAGAAAAATAGGATTTATATATTAATTTATTAATTGCAACAAAATTTAATAAAAGGAAAATTTATGACTAAAATGACCACCGAAGAAGCATTTATAAAAGTTCTTCAATTCCATGGAATAGAACACGCATTCGGAATTATTGGATCAGCATTTATGCCGATATCTGATTTATTCCCTAAAGCAGGAATAACATTTTGGGATGTTGCCCATGAAACTAATGGCGGATTAATTGCAGACGGCTACACTAGAGCAACAGGAAAAATGTCAATGGTCATTGCACAAAATGGTCCTGGTATAACAGGATTAGTTACACCAATTAAAACTGCTTATTGGAATCATACACCTTTACTTTTAGTTACACCCCAAGCAGCAAACAAAACAATGGGACAAGGTGGTTTTCAAGAAGTTGAACAAATGAATTTGTTTAAAGATATGGTTTGCTATCAAGAAGAAGTAAGAGACCCATCAAGAATGGCTGAAGTATTAAATAGAGTTATTGAAAAAGCTCATAGAGGATCAGCGCCAGCACAAATAAATGTTCCACGAGATTACTGGACACAAGTCGTTGATATAGATCTACCACCAATAGTAAGATTTGAAAGACAAGGAGGTGGAAAAGAAGCAATTGATAGAGCTGCAAAATATTTATCAGATGCAAAATTTCCTGTAATACTTTCTGGCGCAGGTGTTGTTATAGGTAATGCAATTGAAGAAACAAAAAGACTTGCAGAGAAACTGGACTCTCCAGTTTGTAGTGGTTATCAACATAATGATAGTTTTCCAGGAAGCCATCCTTTAGCTGTTGGCCCACTTGGATATAATGGATCAAAGGCAGCCATGGAATTAATTTCTAAAGCAGATGTTGTTTTAGCTTTAGGAACACGACTTAATCCATTTTCAACTTTACCTGGTTATGGAATAGATTATTGGCCAAAAAATGCAAAAATTATTCAAGTTGATATGAATCCAGATAGAATTGGATTAACTAAAAAAGTAACAGTAGGAATTAGTGGAGATGCAAAAATGGTTGCTTCCCAATTGCTTGAAAAACTATCTCCTAACGCAGGCGATACAAATAGAGAAGAAAGAAAGAATTTTATACATCAAACAAAATCTGCATGGTTGCAAACTTTAACTAGTTTAGATCATGAGGATGATGATCCGGGAACTGTTTGGAATAAAGAAGCAAGAAATAGAGATAAAGATAGAATGTCTCCAAGACAAGCATGGAGAGCTATTCAGGCGGCTTTACCCGAAGAAGTAATTATATCTAGCGATATTGGAAACAATTGTGCGATTGGAAATGCATATCCTACTTTTGAAAAGGGTAGAAAATATTTAGCACCAGGATTATTTGGTCCATGTGGATATGGATTTCCAGCAATTCTTGGAGCGAAAATTGGATGTCCAGAAACACCAGTGGTTGGTTTTGCTGGCGATGGAGCATTTGGAATAAGCATGAATGAGATGAGCTCATGTGCAAGAGAAGAGTGGCCTGCAATAACTATGGTTATATTTAGAAATTACCAATGGGGTGCGGAGAAAAGAAATTCAATCTTATGGTTTGATGATAATTTTGTTGGAACAGAATTAGATCCAGAACTAAGCTATGCCAAAGTAGCTGATGCTTGTGGTTTAAAAGGAATTACAGCAAAAACTATGGAAGAAACTACTAAAGCAATAAAAGAAGGTTGTGAAAATCAAAAAAAAGGTATCACAACTTTTGTTGAAGTAATTTTGAACCAAGAACTAGGCGAGCCGTTCAGAAGAGATGCAATGAAAAAACCAGTCCAAGTTGCCGGTATTAATAAATCTGATATGAAGCCACAAAAATCATTAGCATAGAAATGTCTGCTCTACCAAATAGCTGCAAGGTTGTAGTTATAGGAGGAGGCGTTACAGGAACTTCATGCGCTTATCATATTGCTAAGTTTGGTTGGAAAGACACAATCTTACTCGAACGAGATCAATTAACATCTGGCACAACTTGGCACGCAGCTGGATTAGTTAGCCAATTAGGTCCATCAGCAGGTATAACTAAAATTAGAAAATATACTCTAGATCTATATAAAAAACTTGAAAAAGAACTAGATTTTTCTTCAGGAATGAAATTAGGAGGAGCTTTATCAATAGCGCAAACTAAACATAGATGGCAAGAATTAAAAAGACAAGCTACTACAGCCCAGCTATATGATGTAAATGTAGAAATTTTAAATCCCTCACAAGTTAAAGATAAATATCCAGGAATAAATAACAGTGATTTAGAAGGTGGAATTTTTATGCCAGGCGATGGTCAAGCAGATCCAGTTGGAGTTACTAATTTACTAGCCAAAGCTGCTAGAAAAGAAGGTGTAAAAATTTTCGAAAAAAGTCCCGTAGAAAAAATTTTAAAAAAAAACGGTAGAGTTTCAGGAGTTATTGTAAACGGACAAACAATTGAATGTGAATATATTGTTTTAGCCACCGGTATGTGGTCTCGTCAAATTGGTGAAAAACACGGAATTAGTATACCCCTATATCCAGCTGAACATTTTTATGTTTTGACTGAGCCCATTAAGGATCTTCCAAATATTTTACCAACTTTAAGAGATTTTGATGATTGTCTTTATTTAAAAGAGGATGCTGGGAAAATATTAATTGGAATATTTGAAACTAAGTCAATACCAGCCTTTCAGAATGATAATAAAGTTCCTGAAAATTTTTCCTACGGTGAATTTCCAGAAAACTTTGATCATTTTCAACCCTACTTGGAAGCAGCGATGAAAAGAATGCCTGTACTTGGAGAAGTTGGTTTAAGAAAATTTTTCTCAGGGCCAGAGTCTTTTACACCTGACACAAATACTTTATTGGGTGAAGTGCCAGATTTTAAAAATTTATTTATATGTGCGGGGTTAAATAGTATCGGCATAGGTAGTGGGGGAGGTGTTGGAAAAGTTACAGCAGAGTGGTTAATGAATGGTCATATTAATGAAGACTTATTTATTTATGATATTAAAAGATTTCAAAATTTTCATTCAGATATAAACTTTATAACCCAAAGAATAACCGAAACTTTAGGTGACTTATATGGAATGCATTGGCCATACAAACAACACAAAACTTCAAGAAATATCAAATTACTTCCATACCATGAAGAATTAAAACAAGCTGGTGCATGTTTTGGAGTTGCAGGTGGTTACGAGAGACCAATGTGGTTTTCTAGAAATGGAAAAGCTGATTATGATTATAGTTACAACTTTCAAAATTGGTATCCTTCAGCAGAATTTGAAACAAAAAATACTGTTACAAATGTAGGCCTTTATGAATTAACTCCGTTTTCAAAATTTGAATTAAAAGGAGATGACGTTTATGAGGAATTACAAAAAATTTGCACAGCAAATGTTAAAAATGAAATTGGCAGATGTACATACACTCAAATGTTAAATTCAGATGGAGGAATAGAAACAGATTTGACAGTGATATGTATTTCAGAAAAACATTACAGAGTTATTGGAGCGGCTGCTACTAGAGAGCGAGATAAATTCCATATTAAAAAACACATTAATCAAAATATTGAATTAACAGATGTAACGGATGATTATGTTTGTCTTGGAATTTTTGGTCCAAAATCAAGAGATTTAATGAAAGATATATCAGGTGAAGATTTTTCTAATGATAATCTTAGGTTTGGACACTCCAAAAATATTAAAATTGAAAATAGTGATGTTTGGGTTCAAAGATTATCTTATGTTGGAGAAGTTGGATACGAACTCTACATAAATAACTCTGAAGCAAAATTAATTTTTAATAAAATCATTGATTTAGGAAAAAAATTTAACCTGTCATTATGTGGAGCTCATGCAATGGATACTTTAAGAATGGAAAGTGGATTTTTACATTGGGGCCATGATATTTCTCCAGAAGAAAATCAACTAGAAGCAGGATTAAATTTTGCAATAAGTTTTAAAAAAAATTATGATTTTGTTGGTAAACAAGCTTTATTAGAAATTGATAAAAATAAAGTCAAAAAGAAATTTATAATGCTTACTCTTAATAATACTAAACCTGGTGAACCTTTAGCATTACATTTTGAACCAATTTATATAGATGGAAAAATTTGCGGTAATACAACATCAGCAAATTACTCATTTAATTATAGCAAAAATTTGCTTTTCGGTTACGTTTCAACTGATTTAAAAGTAGAGCAATTGCTGGAAAAAAAAATTCAGGTTGAAATAGAAAAAGTCAAATATGATGCTTCGTTATTATTAAAACCTTTAAAAGATCCTAAAATTAAATTGAACTAATTATTTAACAAAAGTATCGTTAAATTGTTTTGTAACTCTTACAAAGGTTGTACATTTGCTTAATTGTTTGAGAGAAGGCGCCCCAACATAAGTACAGCTACTTCTTAAACCACCAAGAATATTTAAAATTGTATCTTTAATTTTACCTCTATACTTTACTCTTACTGTTCTACCCTCGCTACTTCTATAACTTGATAAACCACCATAATGTTTTTTATTTGCTGTGTCAGAACTAGAGCCATAAAATTCAATATATCTTGAGCCATTAGATTTAACTATTTTTCCACTTCCTTCATCATGTCCCGCAAACATTCCTCCTAACATAACAAAATCTGCACCTCCACCAAATGCTTTAGCGACATCACCTGGACATGTACAACCTCCATCAGCAATAATATGTGCTCCTAATCCATGAGCAGCATCTGCACATTCTATAACAGCACTTAATTGTGGATAACCAACGCCAGTCTGAATTCTTGTTGTACAAACGCTTCCAGGTCCAATGCCTACTTTAACAATATCGGCACCACTAAGTATTAATTCTTGTGTCATATCGGCAGTAACAACATTTCCTGCTATTAGCGTTTTAGTTGGATATTTATCTCTAACTTTTTTAAGAAAACTACTAAAATGTTCTGAGTACCCGTTAGCAACATCAATACAAATAAATTTAAAGAAACTATATTCTTTTAAAATCTTATCTAAATTATCAAAATCTTCTTTTTTAATTCCGATACTTAATGCAATATTTTTATAATGTTTTTTTAAGTTTTTGTATTTTGATAATTTTTTAACATCATGCTGTTTTGTTAAACATGTAATCATCTCATTTGCAGATAATGCATCGGCTATACCTAGCTCTCCAACACCATCCATATTTGCAGCCATTATAGGTATTCCCGACCACTCATTTCTGCTATATTTGAATTTATAGGTTCTATTAAG
>CACJMW010000019.1 GCA_902594655.1 uncultured Pelagibacteraceae bacterium | reverse complement strand
AAAAAGGGTGCCCAGGTTTATATAGAAGGACAATTATCAACTAGAAAATGGAAGGATGAACAAACTGGACAAGATAAATATTCTACAGAGATAATTTTGCAAGGTTATAATTCTACTTTAACAATGTTAGGTGGAGCTAATTCAAATAGCAATCAAAGCTCACCTTCGAATAAAAGTAATGATTTTGATCAAACTAATCAGCAAAACAATAGTGATTTAGACGACGAAATTCCATTTTAATGAAAAACGATCAGGTTACAGAGGTTAATAAATCTAAAGTTAGTCCTATTTCTATGTATGACGAAATGAGCTCGTCATATTTATCTTATGCCATGAGTGTAATAATTAGTAGAGCTCTTCCTGATATAAGAGATGGACTAAAGCCAGTACATAGAAGGATTATTTTTGCAATGCACAAAGGTGGATTTGACTGGGCAAAACAATTTAGAAAATCTGCACGAATAGTTGGAGACGTAATAGGTAAATATCATCCACATGGTGATCAGGCAGTTTATGATGCCCTTGTGAGAATGGTTCAAGATTTTTCAATGAGCTTACCTTTGATAGAAGGACAGGGAAACTTTGGATCAATAGATGGCGATCCTCCTGCAGCAATGAGATATACAGAGACAAGACTTTCAAAAGTATCTCAACATTTAGTAGATGATATTAACAAAGACACAGTAGATTTTAAAAGCAACTATGATGAAACTGAAAAAGAACCCATAATATTACCAGCACAGTATCCAAATCTGCTTGTGAATGGGGCCGGTGGTATTGCTGTAGGTATGGCAACAAGTATACCACCGCATAATTTGGGAGAAATTATAGATGGCACATTAGCTTTAATTGAAAATAGAGATATTAAAATATCAGAGCTTATGAAATTAATACCCGGACCTGACTTCCCTACGGGCGGATTAATTATAGGTAAAGATATAATTAAACAAGGATATAAAACAGGTAGAGGATCTTTTAAAATAAGGGGAGAAATATCTACAGAACAACTTAAAAATGGAAAAGAAAGACTAATTATTTCTTCTGTACCATATCAAATAAATAAATCAGTTTTAAACGAAAGAATAGCAGAGCTTGTGAGAGATAAAAAAATTGAAGGTATTAGCGATATTAGAGATGAGTCAAATAGAGAGGGAATAAGAGTAGTTATAGATCTCAAAAGAGGGGTTGAGCCAGAAACAATTAAAAGACAACTTTATAAATTTACATCTATAGAAAGTTCTTTTGGATTTAATACTCTTGCTATTGTAGACAAAAAACCCAAAACATGCACGCTAAAGGATTTTCTAGAAAGTTTTTTATTATTTAGAGAAGAAGTAATTATTAAAAGAACTAAATATGATTTAAAAAAAGCAGAGGATAGAGCTCATATTTTAATAGGCCTATCTGTTAGCATAGATAATTTAGATAAAATAATTAAAATCATACGTAATTCTAAAACTCCAGAAGAAGCAAAAGACAAACTTCTAAAATCAACATGGTCCATTAATAAATCAAAGAAATTAATTAATCTTATTGAAAATAAAAAATCTAAAAATAGTTATAAGTTTTCTGATCACCAGGTTCTTGCAATATTAGATTTAAGACTGCAAAAGTTAACTGCACTAGGAATTAATGAAATTGAAATAGAATTAAAAAAACTTATTGAATTAATCGTTAAATACAAAAAAATATTAAATTCTAAAAAAGAATTATTCAACCTTATAAGTAATGAATTGAAGCAAATTAAAGAAAAGTTTGCATCACCAAGAAAAACACAAATAATTGATGCAGTTTTAAATTATGATATTGAAGAAACAATACAAAAAGAAGCAGTCATCGTCACCGTAACACTCCAAGGTTATATAAAAAGAGGTGCTTTAAGTAGTTTAAAACAACAAAAAAGAGGTGGAAAAGGTAAATCTGGGATCAAAACGAGAGATGAAGACTCTGTAGTACAAACTTTGTCAGTAAATACACATACCCAGGTACTTTTTTTCTCATCTGAAGGTTTGGTTTATCGTTTGAAAGCTTGGAAAATACCAGAGGGTACTGCAGCATCGAAAGGTAAATCTGTATCAAATTTACTTCAATGGAAAAATCATCAAAGTATTAGCTCAATCATGCCTTTTCCAGATAATATTTCTGAAAAAAAAGATCATCATATCATTTTTGTTACTGCAAATGGCAAAATTAGAAAAAACAATCTAGATGATTTTAGTTCAATCAATGCAGCTGGAAAAATTGCAATTAAGCTTGATCAAGATGATAAAATCGCAGGTGTACAAATATGCAGAAATGATCAAGATATTATTTTAAGTACAAAATCAGGTAAATCTATTAGATTTGAGTCTAGTAAACTTAGAGTATTTAAAGGAAGATCTTCAAAAGGAATTAGAGGAATAAATTTGGCACAAAATGACAAGATCGTATCTTTATCAATTATTGATCATATTAAAAAAAGTACAAAATCTAATAATAAAGATAAAAAAACCGCAGATAAGTTTATTTTATCAGTAACTGAAAATGGATATGGAAAAAGAACACCACATCATGATTACAGAGTTACCAATAGAGGAGGAAAAGGAATAATTAATATTGTAACCTCTCAAAGAAATGGAAGTGTATCATCTTCATTCCCGGTATCAGCAGAAGATGAAATTATTATTTCAACCGATAAAGGTAAAGTGATCAGAACTAATGTTAAAGAAATTAGAATAGCTGGAAGAAACACTCAAGGAGTAAGAATTATTAAACTTACTAGCGAAGAAAAAGTTGTTTCAGCAATTAAATTAGATGACAATTTTATTTAAATAGATGAAAACAGTAGCAATATATCCAGGTACTTTCGATCCAATTACTTATGGACATATAGATGTGATTAAAAAAGGAATTAATTTATTTGATAAATTAATCATTGCAGTTTCTGAAGTAGGTGAAAAAAATCATTTATTTAATACAGATGAGAGAATGAATCTGGTCAAAGATTCTTTACATAAAGATATGAGAATTTCTTCAAAAAAAATCCAAATTATTAAATTCTCCTCTTTAACCACAACATTATGCAATAAATATAAATCTAAAGTTATTTTAAGAGGATTAAGAGCCGTTTCTGACTTTGAATATGAATTTCAATTAGCAGGAATGAATAGAAAATTAAATGAAAAGATTGAAACAATTTTTTTAATGTCTGATGTAGACAATCAAGTTATATCATCCAGGCTTGTAAAAGAAATAGCTGCTTTAAATGGAGATTTAAAAAAATTTATAACAAAAAGTGTTATAAAACAAATTAAGAATAAAGTATGAAATTAATAATTAAATTTATTCTTATTTTTATTTTAATTAATTTTTCAAACATTAATGCAAAGGAGAATATTATGATTTTGAAATTAAAAAATGGAGATGTTAAAATAGAACTTTTTCCAGATGCGGCGCCCAATCATGTAAATAGAATTAAGGAATTAGCAAACTCTGGAAAGTATGACAATGTTGTTTTTCATAGAGTAATTGATGGTTTTATGGCACAAACAGGAGATGTGCAGTTTGGTAACTCAGCTAATAGCAACTTTAATCTACAAAGAGCTGGAATGGGAGGATCAGATCTTCCTGATCTGAAATCTGAATTCAATGATATTCCACATGAACGTGGCACTTTATCTATGGCAAGATCTTCTGATCCAAATAGTGCAAACAGTCAATTTTTTATTTGTTTCGAAGCAGCTCCACATCTCGATAGACAATATACAGTTTTTGGTAAAGTTGTTGAAGGCATGGATAATGTTGACAAAATTACGAGGGGTGACGGCCCTAATGGTTCAGTATCTAATCCAGATAAAATTATTAGTTTCAGATCAGAATAATTAATAATTAATGTCATTAAAAAAATTTTCTTTTAATGTCATTTCAAAGGATGGTTCAGCTAGATTAGGTAAAATTCAAACTCATAGAGGTGATATAGATACACCTGTATTCATGCCTGTTGGTACACAGGCTACAATTAAAGGTGCATTTATTAAAGATATTATTAATACAGGCGCACAAATTATTTTATCAAATACATATCATTTAATGATTAGACCTGGTGTAGAGAGAATTAAATCAAACGGTGGACTTCATAAATTTATGAATTGTGATTTACCTATATTAACTGACTCCGGTGGATTTCAAGTCATGTCTTTATCAAAATTAAATAAAATAGATAAAAAAATAGGCGCTATATTTAATTCTCATATAGATGGTAAAAAGTATATTTTAAGTCCTGAAGAGAGTATTAAAATTCAACTTGGTTTAAATTCTGACATAGTAATGGTTATGGATGAGTGTCCAAAAAAATCTAATGATTATGAATTAATAAAAAATTCAATGGAACTTTCTATGCATTGGGCAGAAAGATCAAAAATACAATTTGGATCAAATTCACATAAGGGGCTTTTTGGTATTGTTCAAGGAGGGCTTTTTAATGATCTAAGAGAAAAATCTTTAGACTTATTAAAAAAGATAGAGTTTGATGGTTATGCAATTGGAGGTTTAGCTGTTGGGGAAAGTCAAGATGAAATGTTTAGAGTCCTTGATGGTTTAAAAAATATTATGCCTGAAAAAAAACCAAGATATTTAATGGGTGTTGGAACTCCATCAGATATCCTCGGTGCAGTTAAAAGGGGTGTAGATATGTTTGATTGTGTTTTGCCTACCAGATCAGGTAGAACAGGCCTTGCCTTTACTTGGAAAGGAAAAATAAATATTAGAAACTCTGAATATAAATCAGACAACTCACCTTTAGATGAAAATGTTTCAAAATTTGATTTAAATAAATATACTAAAAATTATTTGAATCATTTATTCAATACGAACGAAATGCTTGGTTCAATGTTATTAACCTTAAATAATATTAATTTTTATCAAGAACTTATGCTTGAAATAAGAAAACATATAAAAAACGGTACTTTTGAAGAATTCTACAATAAATATATTCACATTTTGTAATTTTTCGCGTTGATTAAAAAAAAAAATTCATTATAAGAATTCGCTTTGTGGGCCCTTAGCTCAGTTGGTAGAGCAATTCCCTTTTAAGGAATGGGTCGTTGGTTCGAGTCCAACAGGGCTCACCACTAATTTATACAATTGGTGGATATTTAATTATAATTTCATTAAGCCACTCTTGAATGTCTTTAATCCTATTTGTTGAAGACGGGTGGGTGCTCATAAACTGCGGAGGTTCTTTTCCTTTGTTTGCCTCTTTCATTCGTTCCCAGATTTTTTCTGTCTCTCTAATATCATATCCTGACAAAGATGAAAAAATCATACCGAGGTAATCTGCTTCGCTCTCCTGTTTTCTATTGAATGGGTTCATTATACCAATAGAAGAAATTAATCCTACTGTATCCATTCCAGTTGATCTATTTATTTGGCTTAAAGCACCACCACTGAAGATATCAATTAGGCTAGTCCCAGTTTGTAGCAACACACCTCGACTTGCTCTTTCAACAGAATGTTTTGCAACTGCATGAGCAATTTCGTGCCCCATTACAGCAGCTAAGCCATTTGTATTTTTTGTTATATCAAGAATACCAGTATATACAGCAATTTTTCCACCCGGCATACACCATGCATTTCTTTTTTTGCTCTCGATTAATATATATTCCCAGTTAAAATTTGAAGTCGGATTAGTTAAATTTTCTCTATCAAAATATGTATTTACCGAGTTTTCAATTTTTTTTCCAATTTCTTTTATTTTATTTAATGTAGCTAAATCATCACTCATTTTTTCTTTTTCTTTAACTTTTTCATATATAGCTGCAGCTTGGGCATTTAATTTTGCTTCAGGGATCAATTTTAACTGTTTTCTATCGGTGATTGGAGCTGAAGTGCAAGAATGAAGGCCAAAAGATAAGCAACTACAACCAATTAAATTAATAAATTTTCTTCTATTCATTAATTGCTATTTTTAATATAGATAAATATAAATTCAACCATGAACCTTAATAATAAAATTCTAATTGCTTTATTTATTATAGCAATTTTATTTGTTATATATTCTAGTTATAGTTAAAATGTCGATATTTAAAAGAAAAAGAATTTCATTTTTTGCAAGATTAAGAAACTATTTCTTTACTGGATTAGTTGTTTTGATTCCAATAGGTTTAACATTTTACCTTACAAAGTTTATTATCGACATATCTTCAAAATTATTACCAAAAGAATTAAACCCAAACTTTTATTTACCATTTAAAATTCCAGGTTTAGAAATTATTGTAACAGTAATATTTATTACTATAATTGGTGGCTTATCCCTATCATTTATTGGAAAAAAAATATTACAAATTTTTAACGATTTATTGAAACGTATCCCAATATTAAGAACAATTTACTCTGCCATTGGTCAACTAACCGAAACCTTTGCTCCACAAAGAAGGTCTCAAAAGAAAAGTGTAGTCCTTATTGAATATCCAAGAAAAGGAATTTGGGCCGTAGGTTTTGCAACAAAAGAAAATGAGGGTGAGATATCAAAAAAAACTAATTCCGAGTTAATCAATGTATTTGTTCCAACAACACCGAATCCTACAAGTGGATTTCTTCTAATGTTTCCTAAAAGTGAAATTAAATATTTAGATATGACTTTCGAAGAAGCTTCAAGATTCATAGTTTCTGCGGGAACAAGTGAAAATAAAAATAAAGATTAAATTAATTCATTAACTATATCAGCACGGTCATATAGTTTTAATAATGGATTATACTTTGATAAATTTACACTTTCTTTTTCAATATTTTTAATTTCATTTTCAGCCAAAATAAATAAATCTTCATTTAGTATAGGATCTGCTAATCTAAAAGTTTTTTGACCACTCTGTTGAAAACCCAAAAGATCACCGTAACCTCTAAGTTTCAAATCTTCATCCGCAATTAGAAAACCGTCATTAGATGATTTTAAAATCTTAAGTCTCTTTCTTGCATTTTCACTTAATGAAGATTTGAATAGAAGAATACAAGATGATTGTTTTGCGCCTCTTCCGACTCTACCTCTTAATTGATGTAGTTGTGATAAACCGAATTTATTTGAGTCTTCAATAATTATGCATGTTGCATTTGGAAAATCAATACCAACCTCAATGACTGTTGTAGAAACGAGAATTTTAATTTTATTTTGTAAAAATTGTTTCAAAATTTCCTCTTTATCATTTTTATCTATAGATCCATGTATCAACCCAACTTTATCCTTAAATAATTTTTTTAAGTATGCATATCTTACAACAGATGATTGGTGATCAATCTTTTTTGACTCTTCTATTAAAGGGCAAACCCAAAAAATCTGATTATCATTTTTAATTTCTTTTTTAATAAAATTAATTACATCATCAATCTTATTAACATCCTTAGTGTAAGTATGAATTTCTTTTCTATTTTTTGGTTTATATTTAATTAATGTTACATCCATATCACCATAAAGGGTCATCATCATTGTTCTTGGTATTGGTGTAGCTGACATAACCAAAACATCAGAATTTGCATCACCTTTTTCAGATAATTTTTTTCTTTGATTTACTCCAAATTTATGTTGTTCATCAACTATTATTAGTCCCAATTTTTTGAATTTTATTTTATTTTGAAAAAGAGCATGGGTTCCAAAAATTATTTTTATTTCATTATTCTCTAATTTTTTTAAAATATCTTTTCTTTTTTTGTATTCAGTTTTTCCTGTTAATAAATTTGCTATAGATGTATTTTCAAAAACTTTTTTAAATAAATTATAATGCTGTTTTGCTAAAATTTCAGTTGGAGCCATGAAAGCTACCTGATAATTATTTAATATAACATTTTGTGCAGATATTAATGATACAATAGTTTTTCCACTTCCAACATCTCCTTGAAGAAGTCTAAACATTCTTTTATTTGAGGAAATATCATTATTAATTTCATTGATGGCATTATTTTGATCTGAGGTTAATTTAAATCCTATTTTTCTCTCTACAGAATCTTTTAACGAGGAATTTATTTTTTTTGGAAATTTCTTTTTTCTTTTAAATTTTTTTTTAATATTTGAATTAATCAAAAAAGTTGATAAAATTTCATCAAATATAAGTCTATTTATATATTTTTTTTCATCATTTTTTTTTGGATTATGTAAATTAATAACTGCCTCGTTCCAACTAATATTATCAAGTTTTTTTAAAATTTCAGGACTAAGCCATTCATTTATTTTTGGTAAATTATCTAAAGCTTCATTTATTATTTTATTAAAAACATTATCTGAAATACCCTCCGTAAGATTGTAATTAGAATGTATTTTTTTTATTTTATTTTTATCTGTGCTTACATGTGTTGGGTTTGTTATCTGATATCTTCCTCTAAAAAAACCAATTTTACCACTTATCGTAACATAATTGTTTAATGGCAGAATTTTTTTAATATACCCTTCATAGGAGTTAAAAAAAATACATTCTAATTTCCCTGAATCATCTGAGCATATAACTTTATTAGGAAGATTTTTCATTCTAGGAAAGTTATATTTTTCGACCTTTATTGTTACTGTTTGTATTTTACCTATATGAAGATCTTTAATTTTAGTTTCTATTGATCTATCGATATATTTAGACGGTGTACTTAATATTAAATCAAAAATTGTATTTATATTTTTACGCTTAAATTTTGAAGCTAAGGATTTGCCAACACCTTTTAAAATTGAAATATCTGATAAAAGATATTCATAATTATTCATAAATAAAATAAATATAGAATTATGAAAATAAATAAAGATGATATTAAAAAAAGAATTACTTATAGAGCTTCTTACAGAGGGACTAAGGAAATGGATGTTTTGATTTCCTCATTTGTAAATAGTATTATTAACGAATTAAACGACGATCAACTTATAGAATTAGAGAAATTTGTAAATATGAGTGACGAGGATTTAATTAAATTAAATAAAAATTTTAGTAATGAAAAATTGCAAAAAATTAATAAAATTTATAAAGAATTTTATAATTATAAACCACTTTAATGGCGGAGAGACTGGGATTCGAACCCAGGAAAGAGTTGCCCCTTTGCCGGTTTTCAAGACCGGTGCTTTCAACCACTCAGCCATCTCTCCGTGAGCAAGGTTTTATAAGTATAATTTAAAATTTCAACAAAAAAACAGATAAATTTATTTAATTATTTATGTCTGACTAAGGTTTGATCCTATAAAATTCTATAAACTTTTGATAAGATAATTGAATGATGCGAATATTAAATCTGCTTGCACATGTTGTATTTATGTTTTTATTTTACATAAATACATTCGCATATTCTGAATCGTTAACTTCAGGTATTGAAATTAACAAAAAAGATAAAAATATTAAATTTACAGACTGCAGTAAAAAAAAAGGAATAGATGACAGAGAAGGACCAGGAATGGATTACTTAGGAGCATCCTTTTTTCTTAAATCATCTAAAATTAATGATTTGAGAGGAGATGGAATTGTTTATTATAGTTTTCGAAAACCATGGGTAGATAATTCAAGATATTATTTACACGGGACTAATCAGTATTATAGACTAGATAAAAATTATAAAGTTATTTCAAAAGGTACCTTCAAATGTACAAAAAATAAATATGTATTTGAATTAAAGGAAGAAAATCGAAAGTTTTTATGGAAAGTTTCCCCAACTAATCAAATAGTAGATATAAAATCTAAAATTTATGATTACAAAGGGTATAGAAGATATCAGTTTGCATCAGTAACAAATGAAGATGAAAATATTATATATAAATCAATTTATGATTATAAAAATAATAATAATTTTGCAAAAGTAGATGCAAATGAAGATAGTTCTTTAAAATCTGGGTTTAAAATTAATAAAAAAGTAAAATATGTAGTTGGAAATAATACTGCTTATTGGGATTTCATACAGTTAAAGATGAATGACCTGAGGGGTGATGGAGTTGTTTATTATTTATTTAATGTCGATAAATTTTATAGAGTAAATAAAGAATATAAAGTCGTTTCAAAAGGTAGTTACAAAGTTATAAGAAACAATAATACGGATGTATATCATTTAACTAGTGAAGATAATCAAAAATTTTTATTTAAAATATCTTTATCAAGCCAGATTGTAGATATTAAATCTAAATTTTATGATTATAGTGGATACAGAAGATATGAATTTACACAAGCTAAAACAGATGAGCAAGAGAAAATAAGATCTGCAATTAAAAAATTTGAAGAAAATAAGTATATTAAAGTTGAAAAAAAACAGAATGAAACAATTAATGTTTCTCTAAAATCTGCATTGGACATAAATAAAAAAGAAAAAAAACCTCTGGAAGATTATATATATAGTGGAACTTTTTTCTGGAATTATTCATTTTTAATTGATGATCTAAGAGGTGATGGTCCTGTATATTATGTTTTTAATATTGATGAATATCACCGATTTGACAAAAATTTTAATGTTCTTTCAAGAGGTACTTTTAGTGAAAACAAAAAGATTTTTGAATTAAAAGAAGATAATCTTAAATTTCAATGGAAAATTTCAATAGTAGATAAGATTGTAGATATAAAATCAAAATTTTATGATTACAAGGGTTTTAAAAGATTTCATATTATAGAAACTACGGAGAAACAAAAAAAGCAGGTAGCTCAATCTTTAAGTAATTTTAAACAAAATAGATATACAAAATATGATGAAAGTGATGATAATCTTAACAGGCTATGGAAATTAATATTATCAGATAAAGATATTGAAAAAAGATATCTTAAATATGCCAAAAAAAATGCAAAATTTAAGGGCAAAAAAATTAAAGCAATTGGACTTGCTGTTTTTATAGATTATAAAAAAGAATTATCAATATTAACTAAGGATATTCATACAAAAAAACTTTCCTCACCAATTGCTTGGGGATGGGAATATTCTTATGAAGATCCAGTTAAGATAAAAGGATTTAGTAAAAACAAAACAGTTTTTGGTGGTTTTGATGCTATTAGAAATTGCTACCTTGATGTTAGGAAGAAAAAATTAAGTTTAAGAGACGGCGAATGTATAGTAGTCGATATGAGAAGAATTATGGGGGGCGGTCAATATCCTGTAATTTGGTATAATTATTTAATTGCAGCCAAGAATAATAGAATTTTACTAGCAAAAGAATTAGAAAAATCCAAAGAACAA
>CACJMW010000018.1 GCA_902594655.1 uncultured Pelagibacteraceae bacterium | reverse complement strand
GTTGATTTCTTTTATATAATCAACATCATCTAATTTTACTGTTTGTTGAGTAAGATCAATTTTAAAATTATAAATCTCTTTAGATTTTTCTTTTGAGATAGATAGATTTATATTTTCAGGTTTTTGTTTTTTGTCTAAAATATATTTTGAAGCCAAATTAATGTTATAAATATTTTTATCATTTATTTTAAATTTTAATAAACCATCTTTTAAAATAATTTTATCTTCAAAATTTGATAAATAATTTCTCAAACTTGTATTTTTTAAATTTAATTGTACGTCATTTAAATTTAATTCACAGCTCAGATCATATTTTTTTATCTTAAATTTATTATTTAAAGTAATATTAAATTCTGATTTTGAGGATACAAACATTTTTTTATCTAAATATTTTTCAAGATCGTAATTAAAGAAATTTGATATTAAATTAGTATTTAATTTATTTAAAATACTACCTTTAATATTTGTTAAATTATTTTTTTTATCAATAAATATTTTTTCACTGAGGAAAGAAATTTTTTTATAATTAAAGTTTAAATTAAGAATTTCTAAGTTTTCGTTTGTAAAATTAAAATCAAAACTAATATTATTTATTATTTCTTTGCCAAAAAAATTAAACTTAGCTTCAATTATTTTTCCACTAATTTCTGTCTGTTTAATATTGTTATCCGCAAAATTAATAATAATATTATAAATTATATCACCTTTATTAATGCTATTTTCTAAATATAATGCTGGTATATTTATCTTATAAGCCCTAATAAATTTTAATAGATTCTTTATTTCATTTTCATGAGAATTTATTCTTACTTTATTTATTTTAATGTCTTGTGTAAAAAATGATCTTAATCCAAAAAAAACATCTATATTTTTTATATTTTGACTCTGATCATTAATATACAACCTAATATCTTTTGCGTTTATAGCAAAACTTCTTTCTTTTATTTTCAATTTGATAAAAACATCTTTAAAATCAATATCTATCCTATTATCTTGTTT
Source organism: uncultured Pelagibacteraceae bacterium (assembly GCA_902594655.1). Taxonomy (GTDB): domain Bacteria; phylum Pseudomonadota; class Alphaproteobacteria; order Pelagibacterales; family Pelagibacteraceae; genus Pelagibacter. Next base: position 13,041 of record CACJMW010000018.1, on the reverse strand, counting down.
AACAATTTGTGATTTGATTAATTCATTAAATTTATTTGTTTTAATCCCAAAAATACTAAGATATGAAATTGATATAAATAGTATTGCTAGAAATATTAGTAGAGTTCCTGTTACTTTTTTAATCATGTAGTTTGTATAAGCTACTTTCTAAGAAGTTGTCTAATTCGCCGTTTAAAATTTTGTCTGGATCTGAGCTCTCTTCACCCGTTCGATTGTCTTTAACTAATCTATATGGGTGCAAAACATAAGATCTAATTTGATGACCCCACCCAATCTCAGATTTTGAATTTTCAATATTTTTATCTTGCTTTTCTTTTTTTTCTATCTCATGTTCATAAAGCCTTGCTTTAAGCATAGTCATACAGGTCTCTTTATTTTTGTGTTGAGATCTTTCATTTTGACATTGTACTACAATATTTGTTGGTAAATGAGTTACTCTAACAGCACTATCAGTTGTATTAACATGCTGTCCTCCCGCTCCACTAGATCTATAAGTATCTATTCTCAAATCTTTTTCTAAAATTTCTACTTTTATATTTTCATCTAGTACTGGATAAACCCAAACACTTGCAAAACTCGTATGACGTCTTGCTCCTGAGTCAAAAGGGGATATTCTTACAAGTCTATGAATCCCAGATTCATTTTTAAGATAGCCATAAATATATTCTCCTTTTATTTTAATTGTTGATGATTTTATTCCAGCTTCATCTCCTTTATGCTCGCTAATCAATTCAAATTTGCATCCTTTATTTGATGACCATTTAGCATACATTCTTCTAAGCATTTCGGCCCAATCTTGACTTTCTGTACCACCTGCTCCTGCATGTATTTCTAAAAAACAATCTAAACTATCATTTTCATTTGATAAAAAGCATTTAATCTCATTTTTTTTTACCTGACCCTTAAGCTCCCTAATTTTCTTAATTACTTCAATTATTACTTGTTGATTGCTTTCTTCATTTGCCAATTCAAACAAATCATTTAATTCGTCTAATTTTCTAATATGAGATTTAAATGTCTCTATTAAATTATCAGTAGAATTTTTTTCTTTAAGTGTTTTTTCAGCTTCTTGTTTATTTTTCCAAAAATTTGGATCTTCGATTTTTTTATTTAAAATTTCAATTTTATTAAAATAATCTTTCTTATCAAAGAAACTCCTTTACTCTTATATTAATTTTTTCAATATCTCGTTTTTCTGAGTAAAATTCGTTTTCCATTAGTAAAACTTATAAATATTTTCTTTTGATATATACTCTATATTACCATATTGAATTTTATTATTAACTAAATCTTTTTCTTTAAAAGCCTCAATAATAATAGACTCATCATTATAAGAAGCTCTTTCACCAGATTTTGAATTAACTACAAGCATCTTGATTCCTTGAGGAACTTTAAATGGTCTCGCATTATTTTTCTGAACTGCATTTTTTACAAAATCTTTAAATATTGGCATAGCAGTTCTCGCTCCTGTTTCATATTTTCCTAGAGAAGAAGGTTCATCGTACCCTACATAGACTCCTATAACGTAATTAGAAGAAAATCCAACAAACCATGTATCTGTATTTTTGTTTGTTGTGCCAGTTTTACCAGCTAAATCTAAGTTAAGATCTCTAAGACCTTTTGCGGTCCCTCTTTTTACTGTTCCTTCTAAAATAGATGTCATTTGATAAGCCGTTTCTTTGCTAAATATTTGTCTAAAATTATTTTTAATATTTGGTATTTTATCACTTAGGTATGAAATTTCATTGCAACCTTCACATTCTCTTTTTTCAGAGTTAAATATAGTATTCCCTTCACTATCTTGAATTCTATCAATAAATTTGGGATATACTAATTTTCCACCATTAACAAAGCTTGAGTAAGCGCTAGTTAACTTTAATAAAGTTGTTTCACTAGATCCTAATGATAGAGATAATAATTGTTCAGGTTTTTCATAAATATTCAGATCTTTTGCAAATTTTGCAATTTTTTCTATACCTAAATTTTGCGCGATTCTTACCGTCATTAAATTTCTCGATTTTTCTACTCCAGTTCTAAGAGTAGATGGTCCATAAAACTTTTTTCCATAATTTTCTGGTTTCCATAATTTAAGATCTTCTCCTTGGTCAAATACAATTGGAGCATCTAAGATTAAAGTTGCTGGCGTATATCCATTCTCTAATGCAAGTGCATAAACAAAAGGTTTGAATGCAGACCCTGGTTGTCTTAGTGCTTGAGTGGCTCTATTAAATTCACTATTTTTAAAACTAAATCCACCACTCATCGCTAAAACACGACCAGTGTATGGATCTAAAACAACCATAGCGCCATTTACTTTGGGAAGTTGTCTTAGATTAAATTTATTTTCTTTAATTTTTTCAACGTAGATTATATCTCCGACAGAAAAAATATCCTCGAAGTGCTTTTTTGTCCAATCTATTGATGGATATTCAATAATACCATTAATACCATCTATTGTTTCTATTTCAGCCGAAAAACGATTAATTTTTTTAACTATTGAAAGCTTCCATTCAATTGATTTTTCAAGTTTATAATCATTAAGATTTTTGTGCCAATCTGAACTATATTTAATATTCTTTAGCGGCCCCCTCCATCCTTTTTTTTTATCAAACTCGACGAGACCTCTTCTCAAAGATTTTGTAGCATGTTCTTGTAGATTTAAATTTAGTGGAGTATTTATTGTAAAGCCTTGTTTATATACTTTGTTAAAACCATACTCATCTACTATTTGTTTTCTTATGTCTTCTACATAATAGTTTGAATTTTCTAAGTACACCGATTTTCTTTTTTTTAATTTTATTTCACTTTCTATAAGTTCTTTGTAATTATTTTCATTTAAATAATTATTATCAAATAAGTTTTTTAAGACTAGATTTCTTCTAAACTTTGCTAATTCGATATCCTTATAAGGATTATATCTACTAGGTGCTTTTGGAAGAGCAGCCAACAATGCTGCCTCGGAATAGTTCAATTCACTTATTGGTTTATCAAAATATTGTAAACTTGCAGAAGCAATTCCATAGCTGCCCTCTCCAAGGTATATTTGATTTAAGTATAACTCTAATATTCTTTCTTTTGATAACGCTCTTTCAATTCTAAATGCTAAAATTGCCTCCTTAAGTTTTCTATCTATAGAAACTTCATTAGATAAAAGAAAATTTTTTGCTACTTGTTGAGTTATTGTGGAGGCTCCTTCTAGCCTTTTTGATGAGAGAAGATTCGAAATATTGTTTATAGTTGCCCTAATTACACCTTTTGCATCAACCCCAGGATGTTTAAAAAAGTTTTTATCCTCTGCAGATAAAAAAGAATTAACAACTAATTGTGGAATAGAGTTATACGGGACAAATATTCTTTTTTCGGATGAAAATTCGCTTAACAATTGTCCTGTGCTTGAATACAATTTGCTTGAAATTGGTGGTTTATAATTTTTTAAAAATTTATAATCCGGTAAATCGTTAGAATAATACCACAGAATACTAACCACACCTATCAAACCAGCAAAAACGAGAAATGCGGCTAAAATGAAGATTTTTTTTATTTGTTTAATCATTTTTATTTTAATTAATCTGTGAATTTGTTAATGTTATGGCAAACAATAAAACAAAATTTAAATGAAAAAAATACACTTAAAATTATGCCAAAAAACTTATTTATTGATGCATCGCATCCAACACAAACTAGAGTTGTTCTTAAATCTGATGAAGATATTGAAGATTACGAATACGAAGGAAAAAATAATAATTTAATAAAGAACAACATTTATTTAGGAAAAGTAAGCAGAATAGAACCTTCGCTTCAAGCTGCCTTTGTAGAATTTGGAAGAGAAAGACATGGCTTCTTATCTTTTAATGATATTCAAAGTGACTATTACCAAATTCCAAAAAGTGACATTGAATTGATAAAAAAGGAGGAAGAAGAGACAAGAATAGAGTTACAAAAACAAAGTGAAATAGAAGAAAAAAATTTAGAGGAAAAAGATTTAGAAGAAAAAATTCTTGAGCCTGAAAAAAAAATGGAAATTCAGGATGAAGAAATTCAAAATAATGAAAGAAATCTAGAAAATAATATTTCTGAATTAAAAATAAAGAAAAAAAGATATAAAATTCAAGAGGTAATAAAACCAAATCAGGTAATCCTTGTTCAAGTTTTGAAAGATGAAAGAAATTTAAAAGGCGCAGCCTTAACTACTTTTATATCAATTGCTGGAAAATATACTGTCCTGATGCCTAATACTCCGAAAGGAGGTGGTATATCAAGAAAAATATTTAACCCGATGGAAAGAAAAAAAATTAGACAAATTTTAAATTTAATTGAAATTCCTATTGAGATGGGTTTGATAGTAAGAACTGCTGGATCTAATAAAACAAAAAATGACATAGAGAGTGATCTTAAAAATTCAATAAGTTCATGGGAAGAAATTAAAAATAAAGCGATGGAGTCAATGGCACCATCTTTAATCTTTGAAGAAAGCGATATTATCAAAAGAAGTATTAGAGATATGGTTGATGACGATGTGCAAAATATTTTTGTTGAAGGTAATGAAGGATACCAAAAAGCAAAAACATATATTAAACAATTAATGCCAAAACAAATTAAAAAAGTAAAAAAATATAGAGATAAAATACCTCTTTTTTTTAAAAATAAAATTGAAACTAAACTTTATGAAATATACAAAACAGAGGTAAAGTTAAAATCTGGAGGATACATAGTAATTAATCCAACTGAAGCACTAGTATCTATTGATGTTAATTCGGGTAAATCAATCAAACAAAAAAATATTGAAAATACTGCTTTAGATACAAATTTAGAAGCTGCTGAGGAAATTGCAAGACAAATTAAAATTCGAGATTTATCAGGTTTAATAATTATTGATTTTATAGATATGCATAATTTTTCAAATAGAAGACATGTTGAGAGAAAACTAAAAGAAAAATGTCGAAAGGATAGAGCAAGAATTCAAATTGGTAGAATTACTCATTTTGGATTGTTAGAAATGTCCAGACAAAGATTAAGAGAGAGTAATGTAAAATGGATAATGAGCCTAACAGATGAATCTCAGGCTCTTAAAATACTTAAATTAGCTGAAATTAAATGTTTAGAAAATAAATCTAAAGAAGTTTTAGTTCATCTAAACAAAAAAGTAATCGATTTTTTATCTCAAAATAAAGAGGAAGATATAGCATTTTTCCAAAAAAAAAATAAAACTAAAATCACATTTCAGGAAGACATAAATTTTGGATTAAATGATTATAAATTAGAATTTAAATTAAAAAATAATAAAATTATTGAAACGATACAGTCAGAAAAAATAATTAAAAACAATACAAACGTAATTAAATTTGAAGAAAAAAAAAAAGTTTTCAAAAAAAAATTTACAAAAAATACCAAAAAAAAGTTTTTCAAAAAATATAAAAAAAAAACTAAATAATACCTTTTTTTGGTGAAGAAGCTTGGCCAAAAAAATTTTTTTCCATTCTTCCAGATAAATAGGATTTTCTACCTGCGATAACAGCAAACTTCATTGCTTTAGCCATTTCAATTGGATTTTTTGATTTTGCAATTGCAGTATTTACTAACACACCATCACAACCAAGTTCCATAGCTATTGTTGCATCAGATGCTTGTCCAATACCAGCATCCACAAGAAGAGGAGCTTTTATATTTTTTTTAATTATTTTTAAATTTACTTTATTTTGAATTCCTAAACCTGATCCAATAGGTGCTGCTAAAGGCATTATTGCTACAGCTCCAACATCCTCTAATCTTTTTGCCATTAAAGGATCATCGTTACAATAAACCATTACTTTAAATCCTTCTTTGCTTAAAACTTCAGTAGATTTAAGTGTCTCTATCATGTCAGGTAATAAAGTTTTTTTATCTCCTAATATTTCCAATTTAACAAGTTTCCATCCACCTATCTCTCTTGCCAATCTTAAAGTCCTTAATGCATCTTTTGAATTAAAACATCCTGCTGTATTTGGTAAATACGTAATTTTTTTGGGATCTAGATAATCCATCAATAATGGTTTTTTTTTATCTGAAATATTAACTCTTCTAACTGCAACTGTAACAATTTCAGCACAAGATGCTTTTACAGCCTCAGCACATTCTTCAAAGTTTCTATATTTTCCAGTTCCAACAATTAACCTTGAACTAAATTTTTTGTCAGAGATTTGAAAATAATCTTTCATAATATTATCCACCACCAATAAAATGTACAATTTCTATTTTATCATTTGATTTTAGAGCAATTTGATTAATTTTTTTCTTTTGTATAATCAAATTATTCTTTTCAATAGCAATTTTATTTGCAGGAAATTTAAATTTTTTGATTAGGGTACCAAGTTTTATACCTTTGTCGACAATTATTATTTTCCCATTTAACTTAATTTTTATTTTATTTCTTTTAAGCATGTATTATAAATAATTTGTGCAAAATAATATCATAATAATTAATGGTCCAAATATAAATTTACTTGGTGATAGGGATAAATTGATATATGGAAGTGAAAGCTACGAAGAACTGCTAAATAGATGCAACTCAGAAGCATCAAAAATGAAAATTAATATCGATTTTTATCAATCAAATATTGAAGGAGAATTAGTTACAAAAATACAAGAATCCAGGAAATTATATGATGGTATGATTATAAATGCAGCTGCTTTTACTCATACATCTGTTGCAATTAGAGATGCTTTAAGCTTATATAAAAAACCTTGTATCGAATTGCATATTTCAAACATACATAAACGAGAAGAATTCAGACATAAATCTTTAATTAGTGGTGTAGTAACTGGTATTATATGTGGCTTAGGAACGTCTGGCTATATTTTAGCCATAAATTCACTTTATGAAATGATCCAAAATGGAAATAAATAAAAAAATTATTAAAGAACTTAAAGATTGTTTAGATGAATTTGATTTAAACGAAATTGAATATTCGTATAAAGATACAAAAATTAAAGTATCGAAAAAAAATATTTCTGAAACTATAACAACATCTTCTATACAATCAAAACAACATAACCCAAAAGAAATTAATCAAGAAACTTTAGGTAATAAAGTAACATCGCCAATTATTGGAACAGCTTATTTAGCGCCTGAGCCAGGAGGTAAAAAATTTGCAGAGGTAGGAAAGAAAATTAAAAAAGGTGACACAATCATGATTGTTGAAGCAATGAAAACTATGAATCATGTTCCTAGTAATATTGATGGTATAATAAAAGAAGTCTGTGTTTCTGACGGTCAACCTGTGGAGTTTGGTCAAACCCTAGTTGTAATCGAGTAAATGTTTAAAAAAATATTGATTGCTAATCGTGGAGAAATTGCTGTAAGAATAATTAGAGCTTGTAAGGAATGGGGTATATCTACAGTAGCAATTCATTCAGATGTAGACAGAGATAGCATGCATGTAAAATTAGCTGACGAAAGTGTTTGTGTTGGCTCTCATCAGCCAGCAAATAGTTACTTAAATATTCCAGCGATTTTATCTGCAATAGAGCTTACTGGTGCAGAAGCTGTTCACCCTGGCTATGGATTTTTATCTGAAAATTATAATTTCGCAAAGATACTTGAGGAAAATAATATAAAATTTATTGGACCTAGCGCAAAACATATTCAAATGATGGGAGACAAAATTGAAGCAAAGAAAATTGCAAAAGAATATGGCCTACCAGTTATTGAAGGATCTAAAGGTGGTGTAAAAAATAGTCACGAAGCAAAACAAATTTTAAAAATTACTGGACTTCCAGTTTTGATTAAAGCAGCTGGTGGAGGTGGTGGAAAAGGTATGAAAATTGTAAAAAATGAAAATGAATTTGAAAACCTTTTTTTAACAGCAAAATCTGAAGCTAAAAAATATTTTGGTAATGATGAAGTATATATTGAAAAATTTTTTGAAAACCCCAGACATATAGAGGTTCAAATTTTAGCAGGAAAAAATAGAGTTGTTCATTTGCATGAAAGAGATTGTTCAGTACAAAGAAGACACCAAAAATTGATTGAGGAAACACCAAGTCCAATATTAGATGATAAAATTAGGAGAGATTTATTTGATAAAACTGTAAATATGGTTCAACAAATAGGTTACGAAGGTGCGGGAACTGTAGAGTTTATTTATGAGGATGGTAAATTTTACTTTTTAGAAATGAACACAAGAGTGCAGGTAGAGCATCCAGTTACTGAAGTTGTTACAGGTATTGATATAATTAAAGAACAAATATTTATAGCTTTTTCAGGGGAAACAGCATTAGAGCAAAACGATATAAATCCAAGAGGTCATGCTATTGAATGTAGAATAAATGCGGAGGATCCCTCAAAAAATTTTCAACCATCCCCAGGAACTATAGGTATGTGTCATCAACCTTCAGGTTTTAGAACAAGAGTAGATGGAGCAATATATCAAGGATACAAAGTTACACCTTATTATGATAGCATGGTTTGTAAATTAATCTGTCACGGAAGAAATAGAACAGAAGCCATACAAAGAATGAATAGATCTTTAGATGAATTTGTTATTGAAGGTATAACAACAACTATAGAACTCCACAAAAAGTTGATAAATCATGAAAAATTTATTAACTCAGATTTTAATGTAACTTGGTTAGATAAAGAGAAAATTATATAATTTTACAGGAACTTAACCATAAATCATAAACTGGATGATCAAATGGATTTAGTGTTGGACTTGATAAAAATGTCCAACCATTAAATATAAATACTTTTTCATTATCAGATATATTTAGATCTTTAACTTGAATATATGCCGTTATTTCAGGATCATCATCAAATTTAGAGTTTTCACATTTTAATACCTTTATTAGGAGGTTTTGAAATTTTTTTTCTTCGCCTATATTTAATTTTAATATTGTATTTTTAGAACTTACTTTATCTAAAATATTTATTTCTACTAAAACATTTCTTTGTTTGCTGGTCAAATCTTGGGCACTAGAGGTAGAGATGTTAATCAAAAAAAATAATGCAATTAAATAATTAATTATTCCAAGATTTATATTTTTTTTTTGTTGCATCTTGATTTTTCTGTGGATTGTATGCTTTAGCAGTTCCTGTTTGATTAGATAAATGATCTTTCTGCCAACCATACTTTTTTAATTTGTGAGTATCTTCTATTTTATTTTTAATTGAGTGCATCCATGAATACCATTCAATAGGGATTTTAGTTGCTTCAATTTCTTCTTTGTAAATCACCCATCTTTTTTTTCTTTTTTTATTTTCATAATATTTATTTCCAAACTCATCTTCTCCAACAAATTTTCCAAAAAAAATAGTATGCAATCTTGTTCCTAACGTTTGGCGATTCCACCAAGTCAAAATTTCTTTTATGAATGTCAACATATTTATTTTCAATTTCTAATTGTAAAAAAAAAATTAGACTAAATTAGAATTATGTATATACATTAAATGATTAAACTCAAAATATTTTTAATTTATGGCAAAATATATAGTCGAAACTTATTATACTTGTAGCTTCAAAGTTAAGCATTATTTAGATGATATTAGTAATAACCAGTTAGACCAACTCGATAAAAGAAATGATGGCGAATTTGAGGTTTTAGATGTTAAGTTTGATAAAAGAAATACAAAAAATCTTGAAAAAAAAACTGACAAAATAGAAGTAAAATACGAAGAACATTCAGAAAAAATAAATAATAAGAATCAAACCAATAATCCTAGAAATGTTCTTTTAAGTAATGCATTTAAGGAAAATATTACAAAAAGATTTAGTATGCCTGATAGACGAAAAGGCTATATACAAAAAGCTACAATAGGAGATCATAAGGTATATCTTCACACAGGTGAATACGAGGATGGTAAAATCGGTGAAATATTTATTGATACTTCTAAAGAGGGAGAACTAGTAAAAGCATTAATGAATAACTTTGCCATAGCAGTATCTCTAGGATTGCAATATGGGGTTCCATTAGATGAATTTGTGAGTGCTTTTATAGGTACTAAATTTGAACCCTCGGGTAAAGTTCAAGGAAATGATAGAATATTAAGTGCATCATCAATATTAGATTATATATTTAGAGAACTTGCAATTTCATATTTAAATAGAGAAGATCTTGCTCATACTCCTTCAATTGCTGGAAAAACAAGCGAGGATGATGGTAATCAGAACAATGAAGAGCAAAATCAATTTATAAAATTAGTTAAAGATATTACAAGTAAGGGATTTGTAAGAAATAATTATAGAGAGAAATTAGTTGATCTTTCAGACATCAAACTTAATTTAAAAGGAAAGAAGAAATAAATTATTTTTTTTTTTCTAATATTTTTAAATTTAATTCTTTCAACTGTTTTTCGTTTACATCTGATGGAGCGCTCATCATCAAATCTTGTGCATTCTGATTCATTGGAAACATTGTGACTTCTCGAATATTTTTTTCGTTAGCTAAAAGCATTACAATTCTATCAATTCCTGGTGCTATTCCTCCATGTGGAGGCGCTCCGTAGCTTAAAGCATTTATCATACCACTGAATTTTTCATCAACATCTTTTTTATTATAACCCGCAATAGAAAAAAGTTTATACATTAATTCAGGTATATGATTTCTTATTGCGCCTGAGGATAATTCAACTCCATTACATACAATATCATATTGATAAGCTTTTAACTCTAATGGTTTAGATAAATCTAAATTATTAGGATCGCCTTGAGGCATTGAAAAAGGGTTATGACTAAAATTAATTTTTGATGTTTCTTTATCTAATTCAAAAATTGGAAAGTCAGTTATCCAACAAAAAGCAAAAGAGTTTTCATCTATTATTCCTAAATCTTCTCCTATTTTATTTCTAGATTTAGACATAATTTCGTAAATTTCATCTTCTTTACTACAAGACATAAAAATACTATCCCCTATTTCAGCAGATGTTGTTTTCATTATTTCTATAATTGCCGCTTCGGAGAAAAATTTTCCAATTGGTCCTTTAGCAATTACTTTACTATCACCATCTTTTTCGAGAGAAAAATATGCTAGTCCATTCCATCCTTGGGTTTTTGCCCATTTATCTATGTTTTCAAAAAAACTTCTTGGTTTGGTACTTGTTTTTTTTGTAACAATGGATTTTATTAATGAGCCAGATTTTAATAGTTTCTTAAAAATTTCAAATTTTACATCATCTCTATTAAAAATTTCAGAAATATCTGTTATCAATAATGGATTACGTAAATCTGGTTTATCAGTCCCATATTTATCCATAGATTCTTTAAATGGAATTTGTGGGAATTTTTCGAAAATTAACCTATTTTTAGAAAAATTTTTAAAAAGACTTATCATTAATTTTTCAATAACTTCAAATACATCTTCTTGTTCAACAAATGACATCTCAATATCTAATTGATAAAATTCACCTGGACTTCTATCAGCTCTTGCATCTTCATCTCTAAAACAAGGAGCTATCTGAAAATATTTATCGAAACCTGATATCATTATTAATTGTTTAAATTGTTGGGGTGCCTGAGGTAGTGCATAAAATTTACCAGGATTTAATCTGCTAGGAACTAGAAAATCTCTGGCCCCTTCAGGACTTGAAGATGTTAATATCGGTGTTTGAAATTCATTAAATCCAAGTTTTTCCATTTCTTTTCTTATAAATGCAATTACTTTTGACCTGAGGATTATATTGTTATGGATTTTTTTTCTTCTTAAATCCAAAAATCTATACTTTAATCTTATTTCCTCTGCATATTCTTGATCTGAAAATACGGGCAAAGGAAGCTCTTTTGTTTTTCCAAGGATTTCATAAGAAATTATTTTTATTTCGATTTCACCAGTTGGTATTTCACTATTTATAGTATCAATTGTTCTCACCAAAACTTTACCCTCGATTTTAATAACAGTTTCAAGGGGAATTTTTTCTAGTTTAGAAAAATTTTTGTTTTCCTTATCTACTATACATTGTGTAAATCCAAAATTATCTCTGAGATCAATAAACAATAAATTTCCATGATCTCTTTTTTTGTGTATCCAGCCAGATAATAAAACAGATTTATTAACATGTTTTTTATTTAGTTCATTACAATGATGTGTCCTATATTTACTCAATTATTCTCCTAAAATTTTTTTTATCGATTTATAGTCAATTGGTTTTTTATTAATTAAACTAAACTGATCAACCTTATATATAAAATCTAATATTTTTCCATACGACCTTTCAATTCTTTTAGTTATATATTCAATTATTTTTTTCTCAATTTTTATTTGTCTGTCTGAAAAATGTTTTAAAACTAATGCAAAAATCATGTCATCATCAGGTTTATCAATTTTAGCATATATGCAATTATCCATTCTAGATTTTAAGTCTGGAAGTGAATAATTGATTGAATTTATAGATTTAATCGAATTTATAATTAAATATTTGTTAAATTGTTCTGCAAAATTAAATATTGAATAAAGAATGTTCTCATCTGACACGTATTCTAAATTATCTATAATAATATTTTCATGAAATCTGATTTTATTAAAAAAATCATCATTAATTTCCTCATTTTTAATTATTACAGCTTTGTTTTTTTTTTTAAAAATTTCGCATAAATGACTTTTTCCAGAAAATTTCTCACCATATATATTTAATATATTTTTTTCCCATTTTGGCCATGTCTCAATTAAACTGAAGGCATAATAATTACATTTTGATACAAAAAAATCGTCATAAGTAAAATTTTGTTCTAATTCAAACTTTAATAACTTTTGATTCAATTTATTCATTTATAACCCAAATATTATTATCAGTTGAAACATTAATATTGAATTTTTTAAATTCATTTATAAGTTTATCTGGAGTACTATTGCTTAAAATTGAGTAATTTATTATTTCATTATTAAAATAATTAATGTGATATTTCTCGATTAATTCGATTTCACTCAAAATTTTATCTATTTTCTCTACTAAAAAAATATTTTTTGAATTTAAGTTAAGCTGAATATTTAATTTAATTGATGAATTAATTAAATTAATTTTTTTCCATTCATCATCATATCCTATTTTCATTGAAGTAATGAGTTCCCTGATTT
>CACJMW010000017.1 GCA_902594655.1 uncultured Pelagibacteraceae bacterium | reverse complement strand
AACTCCAGAAAAAATCATTCAATTCGCAAAAGAGTATTTTAATAAAAATCGTTTAATAATAGATAATGTTGACAAACAAGCATATCTATCAAGTTTAGCACTAGCCAAGTATATAGTTGTTACATGCGACTCGAGCTCCATGATTTCTGAGGCCGCTCTTACTGGAAAACCTGTTTATGTCGCAATGATTCCAGCAACGAGGAATGATAAAAGATTCAAAAAATTCAGAGATCTATTAGAAAGCATGAATATAATTAGAAAACTAGAAGATAGCTTAGACACTTGGAGCTATGAAAAATTAGATGAAACAAATAGAATAGCAAAACAAATAAAGGAAAAATTATTTTAATGTCATTTCTTAATTCAATTAATAATAATTCAAAAAAATTTACCAATCCTTTTGATCATTGGGAGTTAAATAAGCCTTTAACCGAAGAACAAATAAACGAAATAATTAATGCAGACATAGCAAACCCTTCGGAGCATAATTTAAACTACGATGGAACTAGAGCAATTGATGGTGGAGAGGGAAATTTTAGGCAAGGAATTGCGGATGGTGGCAAAGCTTTAAAATTTAGATGTTTTGTAACAAAAGAAAATACGAATAATTTTCCTCACTTAACAAAATTTATTCAAGAGCTGCAAAATAAAGAAACTACCAGTAGAGTTTCAGAATTAACAGGAAAAGACTTATCAAACTCTTTTGTAAGAGTAGAGGTTATTTGTGATCGACAAGGTTTTTGGTTAAAGCCTCACTGTGATATTAAAGAAAAATTAATGTCATGTTTGTTATTTGTAAATAAGCATAACGAAAGTGAGGATTTAGGAACAGATTTTTATGATAGTAACCTAAAAAAAATAAAAACACTTCCTTATAAGGATAATTATGGTTACTTTTTTACCAGTGGACCTAATACATGGCACGGAATGGAAAAAAAAGAAATTAAGAAGGAAAGAAGATGTCTTCAAGTAAACTATGTATCCTTCAAAACTGATTGGAAAGTCGATTAATTAGCTGAATTCAAAAGTCTGAATAAAGATGCAATAATTCCATGACCAGATAATTCAATCGCTATAATAATTATTACAAATAAAATTATTTTTTTGTTCATTTAATTAAAATAAATAATATCAATAATACCCAAAAGAAACCGTAATAGTAGTATATATATTTTTTAGCAAACATTCTTGGCACACTTTGAGTTTCTTTGAAATTTTTCTTTTTTTGTTTCATATCAAATATTATGTTTTGACTGTTATTTTGTCTCCAACATTTATTGTCCCAGAGGAAAGAATTTCGCATCTTAAACCACCTCTTCTTAAAAACTCTTTTATAATATTACTTTTATCAAGTCTTAGTTGTAGATCTTTACACGGCCTACATAAATCATTTACTTTTAATTTTATATTTCCCACTTGAATTGTTTTACCAACTAAATCATTTAATTTAATATTTTTTGTGACTATATTTCTTCTAAATTCTAAATATGTAAATTTCGTATTAAAAGTATTATTGTAATAATCAATATTTTCACTCTCTATAAGAGTAATTTGTTCTCTATCTCCATTGAAATCATGAAAATATCTATCACCTACAATACCTTTAGAGGCAACTACTTCGATGCTTTCTTTTTTTTCTATTTCTTGATTATTTTTTTCAGTAATTCCAATTTCATAGACGACAGACATTAATTATCCTGAAGTGATTTTACTGTTAGTTTTCTTGTTTTAAGAGATTTAATTGCTTCTAAAAAAGCATAGGCAGTTGACATATTTGTACAATATGGAACTTTATTGATAAGTGTTGCTCTTCTAATGGCTCTTGCATCACTAACTCTATGTTTTTTGTCTCCACCACCAGTATTAATTACTAAAGAAATTTTATTCGAATTTAATACATCAACTATATTTGAACCACCTGAGCTTAATTTATTTATTGTTTTACATTTCAATCCATTTTCTTTGATTGTATTAGAAGTACCTTTTGTACCTGATAAAGAAAATCCAAGTTTAGATAATCTTTGTGCTATTCCAACAATTTCTTGTTTGTGAGTATCTTTAACCGACAAAAATGCTAATCCACTTGTTGGTAAAGAGTTAGAAGCTGCAATTTGGCTTTTTGCAATAGCCATCCCAAAGTCATCATCAAAACCCATCACTTCACCAGTTGATTTCATTTCAGGGCCAAGCAAAACATCGCTATCTGGAAATTTATTAAATGGAAATACTGCCTCTTTGACAGCAAATCTTTTATTTGTTTTATATTTTAGTTTATATTTTGACAAATTTTCACCAGCCATAATTCTTGATGCAATTTTTGCTAAAGAAACTCCATTTGCTTTTGATACAAATGGCACTGTTCTGCTTGCTCTTGGATTTACTTCTATAACAAAAACTTCATCTTTTTTTATAGCAAATTGAATATTTAAAAATCCCTTAACTTTTAAAGCTAATGCAAGTTTTCTAGTTTGTATTTTTAACTCTTTTAATATTCCTTTTTTAATTGAAACAGGAGGCAGGCAGCAAGCAGAGTCTCCAGAATGAATTCCTGCCTCTTCTATATGTTGCATAATTCCAGCAATATAAACATCTTTTCCATCAGATATTGCATCAACATCTACTTCCATAGCATTGTTTATAAATTTATCAATCAGTATTGGATTATCCTCAGAGGCTTTAAAAGCTTCATTTATGAATTCTCTAAGTTGACTTTTGTCATGAACTATTTCCATGGCTCTTCCACCCAGCACATACGAAGGTCTTACAACTACCGGAAGGCCAATATTTTCTGCTATTTTAATTGCCTGATCAAATTTATGGGCAATTCCACTTTCAGCTTGTTTTAAATTTAATTTTATCAATAAATCTCTAAATTGATCTCTATCTTCAGCTAAATCAATAGAAGCATACTGAGTACCTAAGATTGGTAATTTATTTTGATGTAAAAATTTAGAGAGTTTGATAGGTGTTTGTCCTCCGAATTGAGCAATTACCCCGATGAGATTTCCTTTTGATTGTTCTTTTAAAATTATATTATGAACATATTCCTCAATTAATGGTTCAAAATACAGTCTATCACTCGTATCATAATCTGTTGAAACAGTTTCAGGATTACAATTCACCATTATTGTCTCAAAACCTGCTTCCTTAAGTGAAAAACTTGCTTGGCAACAACAGTAATCAAACTCAATACCCTGGCCAATTCTATTAGGTCCACCACCAAGAATTATAATTTTTTTCTTATTGCTAGGACCTGCTTCACATTCTGTCTTTAAGGTGAGATTTCTCTGATAAGTCGAATACATATATGGCGTGAAAGATTTGAACTCAGCAGCGCAGGTATCAACTTTTTTAAATACTGGAAAGACTTTAAGTGCAATTCTTTTTGATCTGATAACTTTTTCTTTTAATCCAGTAATTTTAGATAATTTCTTATCAGAAAACCCTATAGATTTAATTCTATTAAATTCTCCAAAAGTTTTGGGAAGACCTTTTTTGCTTATAGAATTTTCCTCATCTACAAGTTCTTTTATTTGATTTAGAAACCATGGATCAATCTTCGAAAGTTTATAAACTCTATCTAAACTTATTTTTTTTCTAAATGCTTCTGCAATCAAAAGTAGTTTGTTTGGTACATTAATTTTTAATTGTTTTAAAATCTCATTTTTAGAATAGTTGAAAATATTATCTAATCCAGATAATCCAGTTTCAAGAGATACCAGAGCTTTTTGGAATGATTCTTTAAAATTTCTTCCAATTGCCATTGCTTCACCAACAGACCTCATAGAGGTACCTAATATAGATTTTGTGTCTGAGAATTTTTCAAAAGTAAATCTAGGTATTTTTGTTACAACATAATCAATTGTTGGTTCAAACGAGGCTGGTGTTGTTTTTGTAATTTCATTTGTTAATTCGTCCAAAGTATACCCAACCGCCAATTTTGCAGCAACTTTAGCAATTGGAAAACCAGTTGCTTTAGATGCCAATGCTGAAGACCTTGAAACTCTTGGGTTCATTTCAATTATGACCATTCTTCCGTTTTTTGGATTTATAGCAAACTGTACATTTGAACCACCAGTCTCTACACCAATTTTTCTTAAACATGCAATAGATGCGTTTCTCATTACTTGATATTCTTTATCTGTTAAGGTCAAAGCTGGTGCTATTGTAACTGAGTCTCCAGTGTGTGTTCCCATTGGATCTATATTTTCAATCGAACAAATTATTATACAATTATCATTTTTATCTCTAACAACTTCCATTTCAAATTCTTTCCATCCATCAAGACACTCTTCCACAAGAACTTGGTTTTGTGGTGACTCATGCATTCCCTCTTTTACAATTTTAAAAAAATCTTTTTTAGTTCTAGCTATTCCACCACCAAGACCACCTAGAGTGAAGGATGGTCGTATTATTGCCGGTAATCCAATTTTTCTTAATGTTTGTTTTGCTTTTTTAAAGTTATTTAAAATTTCCGATTTAGGAAGATCAATCCCAATATCAGACATATTCTTCCTAAATTTTTTTCTATCCTCAGCGTTTTCTATTGCATTAGAGTTTGCACCAATTAGTTCAATCTTATACTTTTTAAGAAGTCCAATTTTTTCAGCTTTAATTGCTAAATTTAAAGCAGTTTGTCCTCCCATAGTTGGGAGTATCGCTTCTGGTTTTTCTTTTTTTATAATTTCTTCTAGAACCTCAATTGATATTGGCTCAATATAAGTTTTATCAGCAACACCTGGATCAGTCATAATAGTTGCTGGGTTTGAATTAACTAATATAACTTTATAGCCCTCATCTTTTAGTGCCTTACATGCTTGTGTTCCTGAATAATCAAATTCACAAGCTTGTCCAATAATTATTGGACCTGCTCCAATGACTAATATTTTTTTAATGTCTTTTCTTTTTGGCATATTTTTTTATTTCGTTAATAAAATTATTAAATAGGTAGTGACTATCCTGTGGACCAGGATTTGATTCTGGATGATACTGAACAGAAAAAACTGGTTTATTTTTTAATTTAATTCCCTCTATACAGTTATCAAAGAGAGATCTGTGAGTAATCTCAAGATTTCTTGGCAAGCTTTCTTTAACAACTTCAAATCCATGATTTTGACTTGTAATCTCAACTTTCTTTGAAATTAAATTTTTAACTGGATGATTAGCACCTCTATGTCCTAATTTCATTTTTTTTGTTTTTGCATTTAATGCTAATGCTAAAATTTGATGACCTAAACAAATTCCAAAAACCGGAAGATTTGATTTTATCAATTTTTGAACAATTGGAATTGCATATTTACCTGTAGCAGCTGGATCACCTGGTCCATTAGATAAAAATATTCCGTGTGGTTTTAATTTTAATAAATTTTCAGCACTATCTTTACAAGATACAACTTTTACTTCACAATCAAAGTTTGAAAAGTATCTTAAAATATTTTTCTTAATCCCATAATCTATTGCAATAACTCTATATTTTTTTTTTTTATTTTTTTTATGTCCTTCTTTTTTGCTCCATGTCTTAAGACCTTTCCAGGTATAATTTTTTCTAGTTGATACTTCTTTTGCTAGATCCATTCCATTTAATCCAGGCCAAGTAGTTGTTTTTTTAATTAGTTTTTTAATGTTAAATTTACCTAATTTATTATTAGAAATAGTACCTTTGGGCGCGCCTTTATCTCTTATAAAATTAGTTAAGCTTCTAGTATCTAGCCCGGTTATTCCTACTATTTTATTACTTTTAAGCCAATCATCTAAATGCTTTAGCGATCTATAATTTGACGGATTTGTGATTTCAGAGTTAAAAATTACCCCTCGTGTCCAAACTTTATCTGATTCTATATCTTCATTGTTCGTTCCTACATTTCCAATGTGTGGAAATGTAAAATTTATTATTTGTCCAGCATAAGATGGGTCAGATATTATTTCCTGATAACCTGTTAAAGATGTATTAAAACAAACCTCTCCAGTTGCCTCTCCCTGATAACCGAGCCCAATGCCTTTGAAGATCGTTTTATTCTCTAAAATTAAAATAGCTGATGGAAATTTTGATTTAATTGCAATTTTGTTTTTGTGTTTTTCTTTCAATTACAACTCATGAGTTAAAGGTTAATACAATAAAACCTTTATTTGCACAACACCTCTATAACAATTTTTTTAAAAAATAATTTTTTCTTTTGAAGAAAGTTGACTATAAAGTAAGTTAAAAATATGAGCTTAAGAGAAAAAATCGAAACCGATTATAAAAACGCTTTAAAATCTAAAGACAAAAATAAAATATCAACTTACAGGTTAATTTTAGCAGGCATAAAAGACTTAGATATTAGTAATAGATCAGGTCCACAAAAAAAGGAAACAGACGATGAGGATATTAAAAAACTGTTAAAGAAGATGATAAAGCAGAGATCCGAATCGATAGAGGTATATAAAAATAACAATAGAAATGACTTGTTAGAAGTAGAACAGGGCGAAGTATCAATTCTTAGCGAATATCTTCCTAAACAGTTAAGCGAAGAAGATACTCGAAAAATTTGTTCTCAAATTATTTCTTCATCTGGCGCATCTTCTTTAAAAGACATGGGAAGAGTTATGGTAGAATTAAAAAAAAGTCACGCAGATACAATAGATTTTTCTAAAGCAGGAGCAATTTTAAAAGAGTTATTAAATAAATAATGAAATACCCAAAAGATTATCTTGATGAAATTAAAGCAAGATTAAAAGTTTCAAATTTAGTTTCTAGAACAGTGACTCTTAAAAAAAGAGGAAAAGAGTTCATAGGCCTATCTCCTTTCAAAAATGAGAGAACTCCGTCATTTACAGTTAATGATGAAAAAGAATTTTATCATTGTTTTGCAACAGGAGAACATGGAAATATTTTTGATTTTGTTATGAAAACTCAAAATTTAAGATTTGGGGAGTCAGTCAAATATTTGGCAAGTATAGCTGGAATGAAACCATATATTTTTTCAAAACAAGATGAAGAAAGACAAAAGGATTGGGAAAAATATAAAGAAATTTATAAAAACTATGTCGAATTTTACCATAATGAATTGTTAAAAAATAATAATTCTTCTGATGCAAAATCTTATATTAAAAATAGAGGGTTAAAACTTGAAGATGTGCAAAATTTTAAAATAGGTTTTGTTACAGGGGAATTTGATTTCTATGATTATCTTTTAAAAAAATTTGATCAAAAAGATGTAAAAAATTCAGGTTTATTTTATTTTGATGAAAAGAAACAAAAATATATTAATAGGTTTAGAGAAAGAATAATTTTCCCAATTAAAAATATATCAGGCGATGTAATTGCACTAGGTGGTAGAGCAATTAAAGAAAATAATTTTTTGGCAAAATATATAAATTCTCCCGAAACACAATTTTTCAAAAAGGGATCAAATTTATATAATCTTGATAAATCAAGAAAATTATCAAATCGATTAGATTACATTTATTTAGTCGAGGGTTATATGGATGTTATCGGTTTGTATAAAAATAATATTCAAAATGTAGTTGCAAATCTAGGTACCGCACTTACTCATCGTCAAATTTCTATACTAGATCAATTTTTTAATAGTATAATTATATGTTTTGATGGAGACGAAAGTGGATATAAAGCTGCATTACGAGCTGCCGAAAACTCAATTATTGAATTAAAACCAGAAAAAAAAATATTCTTTTTATTTTTGCCAGATAAATATGACCCAGATAGCTATGTGAATGAATTTGGAAAAGATAAATTTTTGCTATATTCAAATGAAAATACAATAGAAATTCATAAGTTTATTTTTAATCATTATTATCAGGAGGTTGATAATAACCCCTCATCAAAAGCTGTATTTGAAAAAAAAATAAAATCAATTGCCTCAACAATTAAAGATGAATATATAAAAAAATATGTACTTGATTATTATTTAGAGGAAATATCTAAACTTTCTCCAAACCTTTACACAAAAGATAAATTTTTAAAAAAAACAAATTCAAAATCGCTCAAGGCTACACAAAATTATTATAATGAGACAAAATCATTATCATCTATAGAGATAAAAGAGTTCTCCTTTTTATATATTCTTATTAACAAACCTGAGTTTATAAGAGATAATATTCATTTAATTGAGAATGTTAAATTATTTACAAATGAAAACAGAATGCTTTTTGAAACATTGCTTGACCAAAGCAACAATTTTCATGAATTTGATATAAGTAAATTTGATTTAGATAAAAATTTAATCGATAGAGTTTTAAAATATGCATCAGTAAAAAATATTTTAAATATAGACTCAAGCGACCATGAAAGAATCGAAAATATATTGAATGAGCTAATTAGAGATCTTAAAAATTATGAGTTAGAAATTAGGATACAGGATTTAGAGGATAAATTTTCTAAGGATTTAAGTGAAGATACATTTAATCAGCTAAAAGAGCTAAAAAAATTACAAAATTTGAATTAAAAAGCATTAAATTACCCATGGATTTTTTATAATTAATCAATATATATCAATGGGTTTATTGTGGAAAAAATCATAACAAAATCATTTGCAAGATTGATGGGCAGAGGGGTCCATAGAGGGTTTATAACTCACGAAGAGTTATTTAAATCTTTAGGGAAAAGAAATCTTTCACAGGAAAATTTGTCTCAAGCCTTTATTCACATTTTAAATGAAAAAATAATTTTAGTTGAACAAAAATCAGACTTCAAAGCTTTAAAGAAAAAGGATAGGCCCAATAAAGAAGACGGCAAAACTTCCGAAAAAAGTGATGATCCAATTAGAATGTATTTAAGAGAAATGGGTGGAGTGGAATTATTGTCCCGAGAAGGAGAAATTGCAATTGCAAAAAGGATTGAAGCTGGAAAAAATGTAATGTTAGAAGCTCTTTCCCAAAGTCCAATAACTGCTAATCAAATTAAAGAATGGAATGAAAAGTTAATCAAAGATGAAATCTTGGTAAGAGAAATCATTGATATTGATACAAACTACATGGAAGAAGACGATACTAACAATGATTCAAAAAAAAATGAAAACAATAAAGAGGATGATCAATCAAGCCCTTCGACGGATGATGATGAGTTTAACCCGACTCTTGCTGCAATGGAAGAAGAAATCAAACCCAAAATACTAAAAACAATAAATTTATTATCAAAAGAGTATTCTAAAATAAGCAAGTATCAGCAGGAGAAATTAAATTGTATCTTAAATACAGTTGAATTTTCAAAATCTAAAGAAAAAAATTATAATAAAATTAGTGATGTAATTCTTGAAAATATTAAGACATTACAATTATCTCCATCGGTCTTAGAGGAGTTAGTTCAAAAACATTATGAACAAAATAAAAAAGTAGTTTCACTTGAAGGAAATTTATTAAGACTGGCAATAGAAAATAAAATAAGTAGAGAGGAGTTTATAAAATTTTATGTTGGAAATGAAATTAATCCAAATTTAAAAAAATTTTTAGACACAAATCCTGTTTGGAGTAAGTTTTTTCAAAAAAACAAAGATGAGTTTAAAAATATTAGAGAAAGACTTGTTGAAATTAGCAATAAGCTAAACTTTTCTGTTACAGATTTTAAAAAATTAGTAAGCAGAGTCCAAAAGGGCGAGAAAGAGTCAAGAATTGCAAAAAAAGAGATGGTTGAAGCAAACTTAAGACTAGTAATTTCTATAGCCAAAAAATATACAAATAGAGGTTTGCAATTTTTAGATCTAATTCAAGAGGGCAATATTGGACTTATGAAAGCTGTTGATAAGTTTGAATATAGAAGAGGTTATAAATTTTCTACTTATGCCACATGGTGGATTAGACAAGCAATAACAAGATCTATTGCAGATCAAGCAAGAACGATTAGAATACCAGTGCATATGATTGAAACAATTAATAAAATTGTAAGAACTCAAAGGCTTATTTTAACAGAGTTTGGAAGAGAGGCTACTCCCGAAGAGTTAGCAAAAAAACTCAGAATGCCGTTAGAAAAAGTAAGAAAAGTATTAAAAATTTCTAAAGAGCCTGTTTCTTTAGAAAAACCAGTTGGTGATGAGGAAGATAGTAGTTTGGGTGACTTTATTGAAGATACAAAAGCTTTGGATCCAATGGATCAAGCAATAAAATCTAATTTAAGTGAAGCTACTACTAAAATTTTATCTACACTAACACCAAGAGAAGAAAGAGTTTTGAGAATGCGTTTTGGTGTTGGTATGAACACTGATCATACCTTAGAGGAAGTTGGACTTCAGTTTTCTGTAACTAGAGAAAGAATTAGACAGATAGAAGCTAAAGCCTTAAGAAAATTAAAGCACCCAAGCAGATCTAAGCAATTAAAGAGTTTTCTAGAAAGCTAGTTTTGGGCCGTTAGCTCAATAGTAGAGTACTGCATTGACATTGCAGGGGTAGTTGGAGCGTAACCAACACGGCCCACCAGTTTATTGATAAATTTGATAATTAAAAAAAAATGGTGTAACTATTAAAAATATATAGGGCCTGTAGCTCAGTTGGTTAGAGCAGTACACTCATAATGTATTGGTCCCAGGTTCGAGTCCTGGCGGGCCCACCACAATAAAATTTAACGAATTATTTTGAATTAAAATTTTCTAAATTAGCAAAAAGAGCATTTACGTCACCGTCCGCACCTTGAATAACAGAATTAAATTCCTCTTTTTGAGTTCGTGCAAGACTCAATCCCTCAATAATTAAGTCTCTGATTAAAGGTTTATCAGGGTTAATTGTATATACTCTCCAATCAATCTTGATTTCTGGTCTATCTTCAGTTTCAATCAAAATAGATGATACTATAGTGTACTTTTCATTTACGATGTTTTGAGAAACTACATTTATTTTTGGGTCAGAGTATTGAGATAGTCTGCTAGAAAAACTTTTAAGAAAATACTTTCTAAAGATAGCCTTGTATCTCTTAAGCTGTTCTTTATTGATTGTTTTACGATGTTTGCCTAGAGAGTATAAACCAATTCCATCAATATCAACTGCTTTTTCTGCTAAAATAACTAATTTTTCAGCTTTTTCATCTACTGAGATGTTTTCCTTAAGAATCATAGATGCAGTTTGAGTTATTTCTGAAATAAATTCTGTGGGCTCATTACTAAACGAAGGTGTTATAACAAAGAATATAGAAAAAATAAGAAAAATTTTTTTTAAAAATTTCATTATCCAGTTATTGAGTTTCGATTTCTTCCCAATCGCTATCGTCAAAAGTCTCTGTTATTTCGTCTGCATTTACAATTTGTTTTCTTCTTTCTTGGAGATATAAACTTTTAACCGACGCGTAGAAATCAATTGAGTTTTCTTCTAAATTGTCTAAAGCCCCTAAATTTTTAGCTAAGAAATCTACTCCTCTTGCACCTCTTGAAAAATAGTAGTCGAAATCAGAAACATAGTGAGTATCATTTCTTACTGTTATGTTATACCAAGCATCTCCTCCAGAAAAACTAGCAATGCTAGCAAATGTATCTCTTGCTGTTGAAGGTCCTAATACAGGCAAAACTAAGTAACATCCTTCTCCAACACCCCATTTTCCCAAAGTTTGACCATAGTCCTCTTTATCATAATTATTTAAACCTATTTTTGATGCAGGATCAAAGATTCCCAAGATACCCAAAGTTGTATTTACTGTAAACCTCGCAGTGTTTTTTGCGGCTAGTTCAAATTCTCCTTGAAGTATATTGTTCGGAATAGTTACTACATTTGTAAGATTGTCCAACATATTTCCAGCTCCAGATCTAACAGGCGAAGGCAAATATAGATATCCCTTTGCAAGTGGCTCAAAAACAACTTTCCTTAGTCCTTCGTTAAATGCAAAAACACCTCTATTAATTGTTTCAAAACAATCTTTAACTTCACCGTTTGATTGTTTTGATAATTGATTTTGACCATCACTTCCCGCAAAAGACGAGCAAGTTAAATATAGAAAAATGATTAAAATTTTAAAAATTTTATTCATGTGTATTTTTTATTGCATCTGCTATAAAAGTAAATCCAAATTTTTTATGAAAATTAATCAAAATGTCAGTTAAAATCATAAATAATTATTCACCAAATTTTACAACCTATAAAAGAAATACTAATAATATTAAATATCTGATTTATCATTATACTGGAATGAGTAGCGAAAGTAAGGCTATAAGTAGGTTAACAAATGTCAGATCAAAAGTAAGTTGTCATTATTTCATCAAAAGAAATGGATCTATAATATTAATGGTACCCGAGCTTTATGAAGCTTGGCATGCTGGAAAATCGCATTGGAAACAAGACAAATCATTAAATAGAAAATCTATTGGAATTGAAATCTCAAATAAAGGTCATGAATTTGGATATCAAAAATTTTCTAAAAGACAAATTAGATCTTTGATCAAATTATCTAAAATTTTGTTGAAAAAATATAAAATTAAAAAAACCAAAATCCTTGGACATTCTGACATAGCTGTTGATAGAAAAAAAGATCCAGGAGAGAAGTTTCCATGGGAATATTTATATAAAAATAAAATTGGCGTCTGGCACAATATTAACCAAAATGTTTTGAAAAAAATGAGAAACAAAAAAATTTCTAAAGCCGAAGAGAAAATTTTTTATAAAAGTTTACTAAAATTTGGTTATTTTTTTAATGTGAAAGTGCAATCTAAAAAAAAAAGTTTAGTAAAAAATTTTCAAAGACACTTTAGGCAAAATCTTATTAATGGAAGAATTGATCAAGAATGTTTATTTATCGCGAAAAAATTAACTAAAATAAGTTAATAATTTAATTTTCTTGAAATAATTGAAATAATGCATATTTTACTACTTGCCAGATAAATGACTTATCGCATCATTTTTGATGAGGAAAGTCCGGGCTCTACAAAGACACAGTGCCAGTTAATGGCTGGCGGGGGCGACCCCAGGGATAGTGCCACAGAAAATAAACCGCCTCAACAAGGCAAGGGTGAAAAGGTGTGGTAAGAGCACACCGGTTGGTTGGTAACAAACAACGCATGGAAAACCCCACTGAGAGCAAGACTGAGTAGAGATGACATTGTTAGTAATAACTAAAAGCAGTCTTTGGCTAGTCATCTGGGTTAGTTGCTTGAGCCTTAAAGTGATTTAAGGCCTAGATAAATGATAGGTTTAAATGACAGAACCCGGCTTATAGTTTATCTGGCATTCTTAAATTAATATTTTGCACAAATTAAAACTGTTTCATGTTTGTTCCAGGCATTTTTTTGCAAATTATTAGCTATTGACGGATTTAAATAAAACCCATAATATCCCATAAAAACCCAAATAAGGGTTAAATTATGAACTATGTTTTTATCTACTTACGAAAACAAATTGGACAAAAAAGGAAGGGTGTCGGTGCCAGCTTCATTTAGATCATATTTATCTAATATCGGCTATAATGGTGTCATCTGCTATCCATCATTTAATCATCAGTGCATAGAAGCATGGCCACAAGACAGAATTGAAAAAATATCTAATTCTATTGACTCGCTAAATCCATTTGAAGAAAAAAAAGATTATTTTGCTACCTCTATTTTATCAGAGAGCACAAATTTACAATTTGATGGTGAAGGAAGAGTGCTTCTTACATCAAAATTATTAAAACATGCTAAAATTAAAAATAGTATGTTATTTGTTGGTCAGGGAAAAACCTTCCAAATTTGGGAACCAAATATTTTTGAAAAATTTAAGATAACTGCTAAGAAAAAATCAAACATTCATAGAGCCAGTCTTAAATGGGAGCTACAACTTAATAAACAATAGTGGGGGATAAATGACAATTAATTTTAAAACGCCAGACATAAGAGAATTAAAGCCAAGAATACTGGTTCTTGGAATTGGAGGTGCGGGTGGAAATGCTATAGATGGAATGATAGATGCTGGACTTCAAGGAGTTGAGTTTATTGCAGTAAATACAGATGCTCAAGATTTAAAATTAAATAAAGCAAAAACAAAAATTCAATTAGGAGTTAATTTAACCAAAGGTTTAGGTGCAGGCGCCAAGCATGATGTTGGACAAGCGTCTGCAGACGAGTCTCTTAATGAAATAGTAAATATTTTACAAGGTGCAAATATGTGTTTTATTACCGCTGGAATGGGTGGTGGCACAGGAACTGGTGCCGCACATGTAATTGCAAGAGCCGCAAAAGAATTAAACATTTTAACTGTTGGAGTGGTAACTTTACCCTTCTTATATGAGGGTCCCTCAAGAATGAGAAGGGCTCAGCAAGGTTTGGAGGAATTAAGAAGACATGTTGATACTATAATAGTAGTTCCAAATCAAAACTTGTTTAAAATTGCAAATGAAGAAACAACTTTTGAGTCATCTTTTGAACTTTCAAATGATGTTCTATTGCACGGTGTTCAAAGTATCACAGATTTAATGGTAAGACCTGGCCTTATAAATCTAGACTTTGCGGATGTTGAGTCTGTAATGAGCGCTATGGGTAAAGCTATGATGGGAACTGGGGAAGCAGATGGAGAAGGAAGAGCTCTTAAGGCTGCAGAAATGGCTATTACAAATCCATTAATAGATGATTATACTTTAAAAGGAGCAAAAGGATTATTAGTAAACATTACAGGAGGGAAAGATCTTAAATTATTTGAGGTTGATGAAGCAGTAAATAAAGTAAGAGCTGAAGTAGATCCCGAGGCAGAATTAATAATTGGAGCTATAACTGATCCTCTACTAGACGGTAAAATGAGAGTATCAATTGTTGCTACATCTTTAGATGGTCAGCAACCCGAAAGCAAATCTGTTATCAATATGGTCCACAGAATACAAAATAGAAATCCTGGATATTCAGATTTTTCGGGAATGAATATGTCTGAGTCATTTAATTTTCAAGCCTCAACAAATACTCCTGTTTTGGATGGTGCCACAGCTTTAAAATTAGAAGATGAAATTCATACAAATAGTGAAGTTGGAATAAATGAAAATCAGTATTCAGAAAATATTAATGAAGAAACTTCACATGTAAGTGTAGAAAACCTGCAAGAGGGTTTAGCAAATGAAACTAGTGATATTGATAAAGAGATTAATGATCCAGAGCCTTCAAATGGATTAGAAAACTTTGGTCTTCAGGAAGAAGGAAGTTTTGAACTTTTTGACGAAAATGATAATCAAAACACCTTAGTTAATGAGAAAAAAGAAACAGATGAAGACGAATTAGAAATTCCTGCATTTTTGAGAAGACAAAAAAATTAATGCTCTTCAAAAAAATAGATGAGTGCCACTATAAATCTGGAAAAAAAACACTTTCCAGTATTGCTTGATGAAATAATCAAGATCATTTCCCCTCGATATGGTGGCACTTTTTTAGATTGTACCTTTGGACAAGGTGGTTATTCAGAAAAAATTTTAGAAAATTCAAAAAATAAAGTAATTGCATTTGATCGAGATATAAACTCAATTAAATTATCAAAGAAATTTAAAAAGCACTTTGGAGATAGGTTTGAATTTAATCATAATAGGTTTAGTAAAATTGAAAAAATAAATTCAAATAATCTTAAAGCAGTTATATTTGACCTCGGTTATTCTACAGATCAGATTTTTGATGAAAAAAAGGGATTATCATTTAATTTTAAAGGCCAACTAAATATGAAATTGGGTTTAAACTCATTTTCAGCACACGAAGCAGTAAATAAATTAGATAAAGCAGAACTCGCTCAAATTTTTAAGTTTTTTGGAGATGAAAAAGATGCAAGAAGGATTGCTCAAAGTATTATAAAAAAAAGAAATAAAAATTATCTTTCAACAACAGATCTAGTTGAAATAATCAATAAAGAAAAAAAAAATTACAATTATAAGATAAATAAATCTACAAAAATTTTTCAATCATTAAGGATATTTGTAAATCAAGAAGTAAGTGAATTAATTTATGGATTAATCAATGCATATAATTTAATTCCAATTGATAGTTATATTATTGTTGTTACATTTCACTCTTTAGAGGACAGGATAGTTAAATTTTTTTTTAAAAATTATTCAGAAGAAAAAAAAGTTTCTAGATATGTACCAATTTCTAAAAATAAAAATAAATTTTTTGAATTATTTAACAAAAAAGCAATTGTTCCTTCATCTGATGAAATAAAAAAAAATCCACCCTCTAGGTCTGCTAAACTTAGATATGCTAAAAAGATTAAAAACGGAGCTAATTTTGAGGAATTTTTAATGAAGTTTAAGCATTTGTTAGAAATTGAAAATATAGGAAAAAAATTATGACAAGAAAATTTTTTATTTTAACTATATTGATTTTAATAATTTCAACAATATTAATTAAAAATTATACCAAAAAATTGGATGAAAAAATATTTTCAGTAAAGGAAAATATCAATTATTTAACTAGTATAGAAGAGTTAGTTAAATTAGAGCATGATTATTTAAGTTCGCCATCAAAATTGCTGGATTTTTATAATTTGTATTTTGATAACGAATTAAAATATACTTTGAAAAAAAACATTCAAATTATAACTGATATTAATCAAATTGATTTTAAAAATACTGATTGATATGGAAAGTGAAAATAATATTTTTGGTTTTGAAAACGATTTTAATAAACTTAGCAATAGGTATGAAAAAAATAAATTAAATATTTCATTTAATAGAGTTGCATTTATCTTTTTTACTTTTGTAATTGTTTTGATAATTTTTTTCTTAAAATCATTTTATTTATCAGGAAAAAAACTTACTGAAACTAATATCATAGGCTTAAAGAAAGAAGTTCGAAACAACATATTAGATAGAAACAATAACATTTTAGCAAAAACCATCATAACGAGAAATATTGGAATTAATCCCAATTTAGTAATTGACAAACAAAAATTGCTTCTTAATTTGAAAATACTTTTTCCAAACAAAAACTATAATCTTATCGAAAAAAAGCTAGCAGGAAATAAATTCTT
>CACJMW010000016.1 GCA_902594655.1 uncultured Pelagibacteraceae bacterium | reverse complement strand
AATTTTTCCAAAATCATGGTTTATTTAAATTAAAAAATAGACCTAAGTGGTATACTGTTTCAAATAGAAGCAGAACATACGTTAACAAAATACTCAATAAAATAAGCGGAGAATATTATAAAAATTATAAAATTAATTTAATCAAAAGATATAAAGAAAATGTTGAAATATTTTATGGAGAAAAAAATGAATTCTTTACTTACGATAAAGTAGTAATCGCAACACATGCGGACGAGGCATTATCACTATTAGAAAATCCATCACAAGATGAAAAAAAATTGCTTTCAAACTTTAAATATAAAACTAATTTAGCTGTAATTCATACAGATAAAAATCAAATGCCCAAAAATAGAAAAGCATGGAGTGCTTGGAATGCAAAACTAAATAAAAATGTTAGAGAAAATTCATCTGTAACATATTGGCTCAATCTTTTACAAAACTTAAAATTTAATGAAGATATTTTTTTATCACTCAATCCATTTGATGAAATTGATGAAAAAAAAATCCTAAAACAAGTAAATTTTACACACCCATATTATGATAAGTTGGCACTTGAAAACCAAACTAGATTGAAAAAAATTCAAAATGTTAATAATACGTTATTTTGTGGGAGTTATTTCGGTTATGGATTCCATGAAGATGGAATTACATCTTCAATAGATATGTTAAAGTCAATTAATGATTAAGCACTCTAAGATTTATTCAGGACAAGTAATACACACAAGATTTAAACCTAAAAAACATCATTTTAAGTATAAAGTATTTAGTCTATTAATTGATTTAGACGAAATTAGAGAAATAAATAATAATTTAAATTTTTTTTCATATAATAGATTTAATTTAATTAGTTTTTTTGACATAGATCACGGAAATAGAGATGGAAGTAACCTTAAACAATGGGTGAAAGAAAACTTAGTCAAAAAAAATATCAAATTTAATAATTTTAGAGTAGAAATTCTTTGCTATCCAAGAATACTTGGTTATGTATTTAATCCACTTTCAATCTTATATGTTTATAATGAGAACAACGAATTAATCTCAATTTTTTATGAAGTAAAAAATACATTTGGAGAACAACATACCTATATTTTTGAAATTAAAGATCAAAAATTAATAAAAAATAAATGTGATAAAAAGTTTTATGTGTCGCCTTTTATTGATATGGAATGTGAATATAATTTTAGTGTTACAAAACCTGGAGACTCAATATCTGTAATAATTAATCAACACGATAAAGAAGGTAAGCTTTTATTTGCTTCGCAAGATGGAGCAAGTCAAGATTTAACCACTAAAAACCTAATACTAAACTATTTAAAACATCCATTAATGACTTTTAAAGTAATAGTTGCAATACATTTTGAAGCATTCAAACTTTGGTTTAAAAAAGTAAGATTAGTAAAAAAGAAAATAAAAACTTTAAATAAAATAACTTTTGAGACAAATGAGTTTAAATAATATTTCAGACAAAATAGTTTTTAGTATGTTGAAGCACATTAAACATGGTGTATTAGAACTCACAAATCACGATAACAAAAAACATATCTTTGGAACTGATTCCACTGGATTAGATGTAAGTCTAAAGATTAATAAGCCAGGCTTCACTTACAAAATAATTAAAAGTGGAAGTGTGGGATTAGCAGAAGCTTATATGAGGGGAGATTTTGAAACAAATAATCTTTCAAACTTAATAGAATTAACAGCGAAAAATATTAATATAATTTATAAATTTTCAGGAATTTTTGATTTTCCACTAATAAATATGATTAGGAATTTTTTAATAAAAAATACTAAAAATAAAAGCAAAGAAAATATTGCTAAACACTATGATCTTGGAAATAATTTTTTTTCTTTGTGGTTAGATAAATCTTTAACTTATTCAAGTGCAATTTTTGATAATGAAAAAAAAGATTTAGAATCTGCGCAATATAATAAATACCTAAAATTAATTAATTTAATTCAACCAAAGTCAGGAGATAAAATTTTAGAAATAGGATGTGGTTGGGGTGGATTTGCTGAATATGTAGGTAAAAATTTAGATGTAAAGTTAGACTGTATTACAATTTCAAAAAAACAATATGAATTTGCAAAGGAGAGAATTTATAAAAACCATTTAAATCATAAAATTAACGTAGAATTAAAAGATTATAGAGATGTAAATAAAAAATATAATTCAATAGCATCTATTGAAATGATTGAAGCGGTAGGCCAAAACTATTTGGACAGTTATTTTAAAACAATTAAAAATAATTTAACTATTAATGGTACAGCCGCAATTCAAGCAATTGTAATTGATGATAAGCTATATAAAAGATATAAGACAAAAGAAGATTTTATCCAAAAATATATATTTCCAGGGGGTTTTTTGCCATCAAAAAATAGTTTAGAACAACTCTCAACAAAAAATGGTTTGACGCTTGATTTGATGAACTCATATGGCGAGCATTACTCAGACACTTTAAGAATTTGGCGAGATGAATTTCAAAAAAAATGGGATTTAATTTCAAAGCAAGGATTTGACTTAACTTTTAAAAAAATGTGGGATTTTTATTTGTCATATTGTGAAGCAGGTTTTAAATCAAAAAATATTGATTTGATACAATTCTCACTACAAAACAAATAAATATTTTATG
The DNA here is from genome assembly GCA_902594655.1 of uncultured Pelagibacteraceae bacterium. Classification (GTDB taxonomy): domain Bacteria; phylum Pseudomonadota; class Alphaproteobacteria; order Pelagibacterales; family Pelagibacteraceae; genus Pelagibacter. Next base: position 14,353 of record CACJMW010000016.1, on the reverse strand, counting down.
AAAATTTATAAATTTTTTAATTTAATTTTATTGATAATTTTTACCCAATTTATTACAAGTTGTTCATCAAATAGTTCTATGAAACCAGAAGATTTTAAAGATAAAAAACCGAGATTAATAATTGAGGAATATTTAGCGGGTGAAGTAAAAGCTTGGGGTATTTTACAAAATAGATCAGGCAAAGTTACAAGACAATTTTCTGCAACTCTAAATGGCAAATGGGACGGAACACAATTGATTTTAGATGAAACATTTAACTGGGATGACGGAGAAATTCAAAATAGACAATGGAAAATTAATAAAATTGATGAACATAATTACGAAGGAACAGCAGGTGATGTGGTTGGAAAAGCAAAGGGATTTTCATATGGACCAGCATTTAAATTTGAATATGTTTTATTAGTTCCAGTAAAAGGCAAAGAAATGAAGATAACTTTTGATGATTGGATTTTTATGCAAGATGAAAAAGTTGCTATCAATAGAGCGAAAATGACAAAATTTGGAATTAGAGTTGCCGATCTAACAGTAGTTTTTGTAAAGGATTAATCTTTTTTTTGAAACTTTGTTCCTTTTTTTACTAGATTAAAATATAATTTACTTGGTAACAATTTAAAAAACTTAAGAGTTAAAGTTAGTTCTTTAGGAAAATGAATTTCAAAATTATTTTTTTTAACTAATCCTTCAAATATTTTATCTGCCGCAAATTCTGGAGTTTTTAAAAATGGCATTTTAAAATCATTTTTATCTGTCATTGGCGTTTTTATAAAACCAGGTGAAACTAAACATACTCTTACATTATGTCTTTCAAAATCAAAATACAAACTTTCTGCCAAGCTAATTAATGCAGATTTTGATGGTCCATATCCTGTTGTATTTGGCAAGCCTCTATAGCCGGCAATAGAAGATACTATAGTTATTATTCCAGCTTTTTTATTTTTAAAATATTCTTCAACAGCTTTAATGCAATACAAAGTACCGAAAAAATTTACTTTAAAAACATTTTCTATTTGTTCAACGTCTATATCTTTTTCTTCTTTTGGACTCCAGGTTCCTGTTGAGAAAAAACAAATATCTATATTTCCAAAATGTTTCTTTATTTTGTTAAATACTTCTTTACACTTAGTTTTGTCAGTAACATCTAGTGGAAAAGACTTTATATTTTCATTAGATTCGGAAATTTCATTTAATAAATTTTCTCTTCTAGCTGAGATTGCGACATTCCAACCCTCATTTGCAAATTTTAATGCTAATGATTTGCCAATACCGCTACTTGCGCCAGTTATCCACACAACTTTTTTATTCATAAGTTAATATTGTATTTAATTATTATTTTAATTTATGCTAGTAATTTATTTTTATGGATGATGTTGTAGTTATAGGAGGAGGAATTATCGGTGCTTCTGCTGCTTATTTTCTTTCAAAAGAAGGTCGAAAGGTAAAAGTAATTGAGAGAGATCCGACGTATAAAAATGCATCTTTTCCTCTATCTTTAGGCGGATTCAGAAGACAATTTTTTCAAAAAGAAAATATTCTATTAGGAAAATTTGCTAAAGAATTCATATTTAATATCTCTGAGACCTTAAAAACAGAAAAAAATCCAAATCCAACAGCAAGCATGGTTGCAAATGGATATTTATTAATGTTTGGTCCAGAACATGCTGATGAACAATATAAAGCACTAGAAAACCATAAAGCATGTGATGCAGGTACAAAAAATATTAAAGGAACCGAACTCTCAAAATATTTTCCATATGTAAATTCTGATGGAATTGAAACTGCAACTTTTACAGACAATAAAACTGAGGGTTGGATTGATCCTTTTATGTTTCATGCAGCTTTAAAGAGTAAGGCAATTGAATTAGGGGCAGAATTTATTAAAGGTGAAGTCAAAAGTTTAAATGAAATTAATGCAAAAACAATTGTCTCAGCAGCTGGTTGTTGGACGAAAGAATTGTTAGACGATATTCCTGTAGTTCCTCAAAAACATACAGTTTTTAGAGTAAAGTGTCCTAAACATATTCCAGAGATGCCATTAACTGGAGATTTAACTACAGGAGTGTATTGGAGACCAGAGGGAAAAGAATATTTAGCAGGATCACCTATTTCAGTATTTGACGCAAATGATTTAGAACCTGCGTGGAATGATTTTGAAGAACTTGTATGGCCAGCATTGGCTAAGAGAATACCTGCTTTTGAAGAACTGAAATTAACTGGAGGTTGGGCTGGATATTACGATTGTAATAAACTCGATAATAATGCAGTTGTAGGAAAGCATCCAAAATATGAAAATGTTTATATGGCTACAGGTTTTACAGGCAGAGGATTGATGCAAGCCCCAGGAATAGGGAGAGCTTTAACGGAGTTGATAACGACCGGTTCATATCAAACTATAGATATAAGCGCTTTTTCTGTTGAGAGAGTTTTAAACAGTGAAGTTAGACACGAACCCTACGTATTATAATTTTTTTACATATATTCCCATAACTCCATTGAATGTTGAAACACTAAATATTATTAATTGTCCTTTAAAAGTATAAAAATCAAACATTGGATAAGATCCAAGAGCGATACTTAATAAAATATATGTAATTGCAAAAGGTTTATAAAATTTTTTTAATAAATTTACCATTTAGGTATATTTATCTTACTTCTGCCTCTTTCTCTTTTGGAGTTATTTCAGTTTTAAATTTGTTTGATATTTTTTGAACATTAACAGCAGATACTTTATATTCTGCACATTTAGTTTCTTCATCTTTACCATCACCTGTAACCATATTAACCATATGTTCTGGGAAATGAAATGTTGTAAAAACAATTCCTTCTTTTACTTTATCAGTAACTTCAACTTTTAAGGATACCTCGCCTCTACCAGAATATAGCCTTGCAATATCCCCACTATTTAATTCTCTACTTTTAGCATCACTTGGGTGTAATAATAAAATATCTTCATCAACTATTTTTAAGTTTTTTGTTCTCCTAGTCATTGTTGCAGCATTATAATGTTGCAAAACTCTACTTGTTGTTAAAATTAGAGGATATTCTTTTTTATTATTTTTTAACTCAGTGGACTCTTGCCAGTTGAAAGATTTTAGTCTTCCTTTTCCTAATTTAAATTCTTTTTCATGTAAAATTTTTGTATCTGTTCCGTCCTCTTTTACCGGCCATTGTAAACCTAATTTACCGAGTCTTTCTCGAGTAATACCTTTAAAGAATGGAACAACATCAGCTACTTCAGCTAATACTTGGTCTGCGTCATATGTGGGTTGATCATACCCTAGTTTTTGCATCATATCGGTTACAATAACTCCATCAGGTTTAGTTCCTGGCAAAGGCTCTGCTGCTTTATTCACTCTTTGAACTCTTCTTTCAGTATTAGTAAAAGTTCCATCTTTTTCTAAGAAAGTAGTCCCTGGTAATACTACATCAGCTAATTTCGCAGTTTCACTCATAAAAATTTCTTGTACTACTAATAAATCTAGAGACTCCATAGCTTTTATAACATGAGCACTATTAGGGTCAGTTTGAACAATATCTTCACCAATTATCCATAACCCTTTAACCTCCTTATTTATAGCTGCATCAAAGATTTCAGGAATTTTTAATCCTGCTTTAGTTGGATGTACTACTCCATATTTTTCTGTATAAAATTCTTGGATTTTTTTATCTGCCACTGGAAAATAACCAGCACCCTGGTGTGGCTGACATCCCATGTCTGCAGCACCTTGCACATTATTTTGTCCTCTGAGTGGATTAACTCCAACACCTCTTCTACCAATGTTTCCTGTTATCATAGCAAGGTCTGCAATAAGCATTACTGTTTTTGAACCTTGTTCATGTTCTGTAACTCCTAATCCATGGAATTCCATTGAATTATTTGCCGTAGCATATGCAATTGCAGCTTCTTTAACTAATTGTTTCTCAACACCCGCTACATTTGCTAAGTGATCAATATCTAAACTATTTATATGATTTAAAAATTCTTCGAATCCTTCTGTTCTTTTTTCAACAAAATCTTTATTTAGTAAATTTCCTTTTACTATGAAGTAAAGCATCATATTAAGCACAGCTACATTTGAGCCAGGTTTTAATTTGATATGGTAGTCAGCTAGTCTTGCAAGCTCAGTTGTTACTGGATCTAATACAATTAGTTTTTTACCTTTCATAACTTGTTGTTTAATTTTTGCACCAGTTACTGGATGAGCATTGGTAGGATTTGCACCAATTACAATAAACAAATCTGCGTGATAAATATCTTCGGTAGAATTTGTTGCTGCTCCAGTACCAAAAGTTTGCTGCATTCCCCATGCAGTTGGTGAGTGACAAATTCTTGCACAACAGTCTATATTATTTGTTCCGACTACAGCCCTTATCATTTTTTGGAATACATAATTTTCCTCATTTGTACATCTTGCAGAAGATATTCCTGCAATTGCATCAGGACCATTTTCTTTTTTAATTTTTTCTAGTTTATTTTTAATATACTCATAAGCTTCATCCCAAGTAGCTTTTTCAAATTTCCCATTTCTTTTAATAAGTGGACTTCTTAATCTATCAGGATGGTCATAAAAACCAAAAGCATATCTACCCTTAATGCATGTATGTCCTGCATTAACTTCTGTTTCTTTTGGTGTATCAATTGCAACAACTTTTCCATCTTTAATAGACGCTTCCAGATTACATCCCACTCCACAATAAGAACAAGTTGTTCTAACTTTTTTATCTACTTTTGCAGATTTTGATTGAAATACATCGGATATTGCATCTGTTGGGCATGTATGTGCGCATGCTCCACAAGATACGCAAGACGAATCTCCGAACATCATATCATTGTCCGTGGTTATCCTAGACTCAAATCCTCTTCCACTCATTGTTAAAACAAATGAACCTTGAATTTCATCACAAGCTCTTACACATCTTCCGCAGTTTATACAGTTATCCAAATTCATTCTCATGTATGCATGAGATGTATCTTTTGGAATTCCTTTGTGTTGTTTTGGATTATTGTATCTATGTTCTTTAATTCCTAGATCATTTGCTACAGTTTGTAACTCACAGTTTTGATCAACTTCACAAGTGCTACAATTCATTGGGTGGTCAGAAATGACAAGTTCTACAATGTTTTTTCTTAAACCTTCCAAAGCTTCATTATTTGTAAACACATGCTGATTTTCACCTATTGGTGTATGACAAGAAGCAACAACCTTTGTGGGACCATCTTTTTCTAAAGCAACCTCTACTGAACAAACTCTACATGCACCGTAAGGCGCTAAATTCGGATCATCACATAGTGTAGGTACTTTTTTTTCTCCAAGATAACTTTTTACAAATTTTAAAATAGAAGTATGGTTTGGACCTATTTCATAAGGTTTTCCATCTATATATGCAATTTTTCTTTTTTCAGAGCTCATTAATTGTCTTTAAGTATATCATTTTTCATTTCATCACCAAAATATTTTAAGATGTTCATTATAGGCGTTGGTATAGCTCCACAAAGTGCGCATAAACAACCTTTTTTCATAGTGATTAAGAGTTCATTTAGTAATTTTAATGGAATTTTTGATGTTCCTTTTTTCAATTGATCGAACATTTCCTTTCCTCTGTAAGATCCGAGTCTACCTGGAAAACATTTGCCACACGATTCTTCAGCTGAAAATTCAAATAAATGATGAATATATTCAGCCATACTAAAATTTTTCGGTATACTAACAACACTAGCATGTCCTAACATAAAGCCTGCAGCTGTAAATTCTTGAAAATCTAAATTTAATTTTTCAATTTCTTTTAACGGAACAACTCCACCCAAAGGTCCACCAATTTGAAATGCTTTTATCTCCTCTTTTAAGCCTCCTCCAAATTCTTCAAATATTTTTTTCATTGAAGTTCCCATATCTATTTCATATACACCTGGTTTGTTAAAAAAACTATCTAGACATACAAGTTTAGTACCTGCAGATTTTTTATTACCTATTGAAGAAAATTTTTCTGCACCGTTTAACAATATTCCAGTAGCAGCTGCTAAAGTTTCTACGTTGTTTACTACTGTTGGTTTTTTGTACAACCCTTCTGTTACAGGGAATGGTGGTCTAACATCTACTTCTGCTCTTCTTCCCTCTATTGACGCTATCAATGCAGTCTCTTCACCACATATATAAGCACCTTGACCAATACATATATTTAAATCAAAAGAAAAATTAGTACCTAAAATTTTATCCCCTAATAATCCTGCTTGTTTTAATGCATTAATACTTCCATTAATTGCTTCAATTGATTTTGGATACTCACCTCTGATGTAAAGTACTCCCTCATCACTTCCGATTACATAACCACAGATAATCATCCCAAATAAAACTTTTAAAGGTTGATCTTCTAATAAATATCTGTCGGAAAAGGCTCCAGAGTCTCCTTCATCTGCATTACACACTACATATTTTTTTTCAGACTTTGCTTTGCTACAGAAATCCCATTTCATTCCAGTTGGAAATCCAGCACCACCCCTTCCAGTTAAGTTTGATGATAATAGAGAGCTTACAATTTCCTTTTTATCGGTTTTGATGAATTTATTTAAACTATCTTTAAATTGATCAAGATTTGATAATTTATCATCCATCAGAAAACTTGTTGTTGCGAAACTCTTAGAAATATATTTTTCTTGTTTTATATTTTCACCATTAATAATTTTATCTATTTGATTAATATCGTTTCCAGCGTAATTTTCTCCATCATAATGAAATGCATGATTTTCGTAACAATGACCCAAACAAAACATTTCACCAACTTTGTCCTCACCAAGCTTTTCTTGTAATTTTTCTTTTAAAGTTTCCTGTGTACCAGCGCACATACATGCACTCCCATTACAAACAAACGCCTTTTTTTCTCTATGAGATGGTCTTAAAAATTCATAAAAACTTTCAGCTCCATGTATTGTGGAAACACCCATTTTATATTCATCAGCAATTTCCTTCATTCCGCTGTCATTTTTTGATTTAAGTGATCTTTCTGAAATTTTTTGGAACAGGTTATTTTTGAGACCAATTCTACCAGACAGATTGCTTATATTTTTTGACATAATTTAATTTAGCTACTTAATATAATTCTTTTCTTATTACTATAAATATTAAAGCTAGTCTCTTTTACAAAACCTAATAGACTCATGTCAAAACGTTTAGCCAAATCAATAGCGAGACTCGTGGGCGCACCCACTCCAGCCATAACCCCAATATTAGCCATTAAACCCTTTTGAACCAATTCAAAATTCAACCTTCCAGAACAAGCAATGAATTGATTCTCAGGATTAAGAATATTTTTAGAAATTGAATGACCTATAAGCTTATCCAACGCATTATGACGACCAACATCCTCTCTTATTGCGACTACATTTCCATATAAATCAATCAAGGCACTTGCATGAATTCCACCTGTTTTTGAGAATTCAGATTGTTCATTCATTAATAATTTAGGTGACTGTAATATAATTTTTTCATCAATATGAGGGAACGATAAATTAAGTTTATTTTCTTTAATTACTTCTATAGCATCGAGTGAAGTTTTTCCACACACTCCACAAGATGAGTTTGTAACAAAATTTCTTTTTAGTTTTCCAATGTCTATATTATCGATTTTACCTAATGTAGCCTCAATAATATTTTGTAAATTGTAGTCACCAGAAACCTCTCCTTGATGTTCTATAGACTCAATATCTTTAATATTTTTTATTATTTTCTCATTGAATAAAAAACCTTTAATTAAATCTTCATCATTGCCAGGTGTTCTCATGGTAATTGAAATATTTTCAACTTGCCACTTTCCATTTTTTTTGTATTTCAATCTCATTTCTAATGGCTCTTCAACAGAAACAGAGTCTTTTATTTCCTCTAACTTTGAATTTTTTAATTTTGAGACGTTATATTTTATATCCATTTTACTTTGGGTATTTCTTTTTTAGTACAAATCTATTTATTACTATACCAAAAACTAAAACAATAATTGAACCAATTATAATTGGGTTAATTAAATATTCAAAAGATACACTACCAATAATTACAATAATAGGATTTCCACCTGCAGGTGGGTGAGTTACATTTAATAAAATCATAAAACAGACTCCTAAACCTGTAGCCATAGGTATTGTAATATATATTGGGAGAGGAATAAATTTTAAAACTACTATACCTATAAAGGCAGTTAAAAGATGTCCAAAGAAAATATTTTTTGGTTGAGCAAAAGGGCTATCGGGATAGCCATATAATAAAACCATTGATGATCCAAACGAAGCAATTAAAAATAATCCAAAAGGTGTTTTATAAGTAAGATATGTTAAAGCACCAATAGTCAGAGTTGAAAAAATGCCTGCCAAAATTGATTTTAATAAATGATCTTTTTCCATTTTACGATTTTAAAGCTTTTGTAACAGTTTTGAAAGGTAATAGAATGCATTCTTTTCTTGAAATATTTTTCTTATGGAAAAGTTTTTCAAAAACTTTCCATTCTTTCGAGAATTTTACATTACTATTTTTAAAAAAATTATTTACAAATTCGCTTAATTCTTTGATTTTTGTCAAAGATTTGTTGATTGATAATTTTGATAACAGGCTTGCTGATGCCTGACAATAAATACAAGATTTGCATTGGTATCCCATTTCTATAACTTTCTGGTCTTTCACTAAAATGCTAATTTCAATCTCATCACCACATAATTGACTTTTAAATTTCGATTTATGTGTAAAATTTTTAATTTCCTTATTATTTTTTGTGTCAGATGCTATTTGTAGAATTTCGAGATCCATTTATAAAACTTTAATTAAAAAATTATTTGATTTATATTTCTTTTAATGAAAGAGCACAATATTTTAGGTGTCATTTTAGCAGGCGGCAAATCGTCAAGATTTGGAAGCAACAAATCTTTATCTAAATTATCAAACACTAAACTAATTGATCACGTAATATCAAAGATTAATAAATATTTTAAGGAAATTCTAATTGTCTCAAATGATAGTAGTTTAGAAATAGACGATCCTAAAATTAAAATTATAAAAGATTGTATCCAAGGAAATCTTGGCCCTTTAGTCGGCGTCCTATCAGCTATAAAATTTGCAAAAAACAATAACGAATATAATTGGATAATGACATTTCCATGTGACACACCATTCTTTGATGAAATAATAATTGAAAAAATGATAGAAAAGACGAAATTGTCTAAGGATAAAATTTTTTTTATTAAGGATAGAAATCAAAGGCATAATATTTTCGGAACATGGTCTTTAAGTTTAGAAAAAATATTAGAAGAAGATATAAATAATAATTTTAGAAAAGTTGACTTGTGGGCTGATAAAATTGGTTGTTCTTTAATAGAAAAAAATGTGAAAAATGTGAACGAGTTTCTAAATATTAATACTCAAGAGGAACTGGAATTAGCAGAGACAATATTTAAAAAAAAATGATTTCATACAAAGAAGCAATTAAAAAATTAAATAAATCTTATCTTTTGATAAAATCAGAGACTGTATTTTCTAAGAATTCTCTATATCGAATATGTTCAGAAAATATTTATAGTAAATTTAATTATCCAGCAGCTAACAATACTGCATATGACGGGTTTGCACTTAATTCGAAAGAGACTCGAAACGTAGACAATAGTAAAAAAATTCAATTAAAAATATTAAAAACAATTGCAGCTGGCGACAACCCAAAAATTAAAAAGGTTCCTAAAAATTCATGTATTGAAGTTATGACAGGCGCAATTATTAATAAACCTTTTGATACAATAATACCTTACGAACAATCAGTAATAATTAAAAAGAATAATAGTAATTATTTAGTTATAAATAAAAAAATAAGTAAATTTAATAATCTTAGATTTGCGGGGAGCGATTATAAAAAAGGTGAGGTCGTTTTAAAAAAAGGAGATTTAATAAAACCTTCTGATGTTTTGGTTTTAAAAACTCTAGGAATAAAAAAAGTTAAAGTTCGAAAAAAAATAAAAATTATTTTTTTTGCAACTGGCAATGAAATAACTAATCAAGAGACCATTCCAAACTGGAAAGTAAGAAATTCAAATGGTAGTTATATTAAATCTTTTTCAAAAATCTTACCTGTAGATATTAGTGAAAAATCAATTTTAAGAGATAATGATGAGGGAAAATTTTTAAAAGAATTAAATAAAAACATAAAAAATAAAACAGATATAATCATCACTCTTGGTGCAGTATCTGCAGGAAAGTATGATTATGTTCCGGGTATTATAAAAAAATTTAGAAGAAAAGCTTATTTCAAAGGGGTAAAAATTAGACCTGGAAAACCAATATTGTTTTCAAAACTCAATTCAAAAACTGCTTTTTTTGGTTTGCCTGGAAATCCTGTTTCGACAGCAGCTTGTTTTAGATTTTTTGTTTTACCCTATATTTTTAAATCAGTTGGTTATTCTGGGCACGTTCCGATAAAAGCTAAACTAAAAAATAAGTTTAAAAAGAAGAAAAATTTTACAAGATTTATAAAAGGAAAACTTACGATTTCAAAAAAAGGAAATTTGGAGTTTGAGGTTTTAAAAGGTCAAGAGTCATTTAAAATAAAGCCATTAACAAAATCAAATGTATGGGGACAATTTAATAATGGCCAAAGTATCTTCAAAATAGGCGACTTAGTTGATTGTCATACAACTTTTGGTGTTAATTTCTTATAGTTTTAAATTTAATTTTGTTGTTAAAAAATTTAATAAATAATAGAAATTGGCATGCTAGATATTAAAGATGCGAAAGTTGCTATTCCTGTTGTTTTAATTGCTGGTCTATTTTGGTCTTTTGGACCTTATGTAGTTAGACACATTGACGAAGCTAATCAAGTACCGTGGCAGTATTTGTTTACACGAGGAATTGTAATATTTACAATTTTAAATCTATTTTTGTATCTTGAGGAAGGGAATGAATTTTTAGAAAATTATAAAAAAATTGGTATTTCAGGTTTGATTGGCGGTGTAGGACTTGGAATTGCAATGATCTCTTTCATTTACTCTATAACTAATACATCTGCCGCAGTAACATTGTTATGTCTAGCCGCCATGCCTTTTATTACCGCATTACTTGGTTTTATGTTTTTAAAAGAAGAAATTTCCACAAATGTTTGGGTTGCAATAATTATTGCTGCCGTTGGGATATTAATAATGGCAATTGATAACACTAGCAAAAATACTGTACTTGGTTTGGTTTTTGGACTCCTTTCCTCAGTAGGATTTGCAGTTTTTTCAACAACATTAAGATGGAAAAAAGAAACACCTAAATTTACAACAGTTGCTATTGCTGGTTTATTTTGTTGTATTTTTTCGGGAGCAATGATCATTTTTAACGACTTAAATTTTTTATCAACTGGAAAAAACCATGCTTTATTTGCAACACATGGTACACTAGTTTGTCTTGGTTTAATTTTATATTCAATTGGATCAAAACATATCCCTGCTGCTGAACTTACATTGTTGTCATTAACGGAAGTTGTTGGAGGCATTTTTTGGGTATGGTTACCTTTTTTAGGTATAAATGAGATTCCTTCACAAAGTACTGTTATAGGCGGTTTTTTTATATTTCTTTCAATTATATATTATAGCTTAATAATTAGAACTAATCGAAGATTTATTGGACTTAATTAAACCTTTATGGAAAGACCAGATTTTTTTCAACTAAAGAATGGAAAAAAAGTAAAGTTACCTTTCACTGAAAAAGAATACCAAAATAGATTAAATAAACTAAGAACTGTTATGTCTGAACAAGGTATGGACATGGCAATCCTAACATCGATGCATAATATAGCTTACTACACCGGATTTATTTATTGTTCATTTGGCAGACCTTATGGATGCGTAGTAACTCAAAAAAAAATTGTAACAATCTCTGCAAATATTGATGCAAGTCAACCTTGGAGAAGATCACATTGTGATAACGTGATTTATACAGACTGGAAAAGAGATAATTTTCTAAGAGCAATAGTATCAATTATAGGTAGAGATGATCCTCCAAAAAATATAGGCATTGAAAATGATCATGTAACTCTAGATATAAAAGAAAAATTAAATTCTTTATTTTTTAATTCAGTTTTTAAAAATATTGCAGATCATCTAATGAAATTAAGAATGATTAAATCTGATGAAGAAATAGAAATCATTAAAAATGGAGCAAGAATTGCTGATTTAGGAGCAGAAGAAATCGTAAAACATATAAAACCAGGACAAACAGAAATTGAAATAGCCATTGCTGGAAGAGATAGAATGGAAAGAGAGATTGTAAAAACATATCCAAACGCAGAATACATGGACACGTGGGTATGGTTTCAATCAGGTATTAATACAGATGGTGCGCATAATCCCAAAACAAATAGAACTTTGAAAAAAGGAGATATATTGTCATTAAATACTTTTCCGATGATATCAGGTTATTATACTGCTTTAGAGAGAACATTGTTTGTTGAAGAAATAGACGACGATTCCCTTAAAGCTTGGGAGGCAAATGTTAAAGTTCATAAAAGAGGATTAGAATTAATAAAACCTGGCGTTAAGTGTTCAGAAATTTGTGAGGAATTAAACGACTTATTTGCTCAACTCGGGTATCTTCAATATAGAACCTTTGGTTATGGTCACTCATTTGGAATGCTTTCTCATTTTTATGGAAGAGAGGCAGGATTAGAACTTAGAGAGGATATTGATACTGCACTTGAGAAAAATATGGTTATATCTATGGAACCAATGATAATGATACCAGAAGGAAAACCAGGTGCGGGCGGATATCGAGAGCATGATATCTTAGTAATCACTGAAAATAGTGCTGAAAATATTACAAAATTCCCATTTGGACCTGAAAAAAATATAATTAAAAATTAGATGTCAGAAAAAGCAAAAGTTAATAGTTGGAATGAGTGGGATCCTTTAAAACATGTAATTGTTGGAAGAGCAGATGGAACTTGTATTCCTGCACCTGAACCAGCGTTAGATGCAAAAGTTCCAGAAGACTCTGATATGAGAGGTCAGTATGGACCAAGAACTAAAGATACTATTGATAAAGCAAACGAACTTTTAGATAATTTTTCATCCATGTTAAAAAAGCGTGGAATAAAAGTTGATCGACCAACACCAATTGATTTTAATCAACCAACATCAACTCCAGATTGGAAAGCAGAAACAATGTTTGGCTGTATGCCTCCCAGAGACGTTCTTTTGACAGTAGGAAATGAAATTTTAGAAGCTACAATGAGTTACAGATGTAGATGGTTTGAATATTTGTGTTATCGACCTTTATTAAAAAAATATTATAACGAAGACCCTAACATGAGACATGAGGCTGCACCAAAACCAAGATTAACTGATGCTGATTACAGAAAAGATTATCTATCAGATAAAATTGGGGTTCAAAAAAGATTAGAATGGACAGAAAATAAATTTTTTGTAACAACAGAAGAGGAACCATTATTTGATGCAGCAGACATTTTGAGATTTGGTAAAGATTTGGTTGTACAACATGGATTTACTACAAATTTAAAAGGTATTGATTGGATAAAAAGACACTACAAAGATCATAGAGTTCATGCTGTTAATTTCCCAGGTGATCCTTATCCTATTCATATTGATGCAACTTTTACTCCAATTAAAGAAGGTTTAATCATAAACAATCCTCAAAGAAGATTGCCAAAAGAACAAAGAAAATTATTCGAAGATAATGGATGGGAGATAGTGGACTCAGCTCAGCCAGCTCATAATTCTCCCCCACCTTTGTGTTATTCATCTGTTTGGTTATCAATGAATGTTTTAGTTCTGGATCCTAAGACAGTATGTGTTGAAAAAAGTGAAGTTTATCAGGCAGAGCAATTAGATAAATTAGGAATGGAAGTTGTTCCTGTAGAACTTAGAGATGCTTATGCATTTGGAGGAGGACTTCATTGTTGTACAGCAGATGTATATAGAGAAGGTAATTTAAAAGATTATTTTCCAAAACAATAATTAGCTTGGATTTTCTTTTAAAAATTCAATGTATTTTATAACTTCATCAAATTTTTCATCAGGTATATCTTTGTAACTTGCATTAAATTTACTTTTTACACATATTGCTATATGTGCGTAAGGATTTCTTCCTTTGGGGTGATTTGGATGATCAGGTAATTGTCCCAGCAAATAATCGCCAGCTTCCTGAATAATTTTCCAAAGTTTGCCTGTGTTATCTTTGTTCAAATTTTAGTGTTCTGATCTTTTATCTACATTAAAATTTTCTAATTTTGAGTCGAATTCTCTATTAATTTCATCTTCACTTTCAGCTAAATTCGTTTCTTTTAATTCTCTCTGTTTTAGTCTTTGTTCTTTTAAAATTTCTAGTTGTTCTTTCATTTT
>CACJMW010000015.1 GCA_902594655.1 uncultured Pelagibacteraceae bacterium | reverse complement strand
ACTACTAGCTCAAAAAAAAGCTGAAGAGGAAAGAAAAAAACAAGAATTACTTTTAGCTGAGAAAAAAGATGAAGAAGAGAGAAAAAAACAAGAATTACTTTTAGCTCAAAAGAAAGCAGATGAGGAGAAAAAGAAGCAAGAATTAATTTTAGCTCAAAAAAAAGCTGAAGAGGAAAGAAAAAAACAAGAATTACTTTTAGCTCAAAAGAAAGCAGATGAGGAGAAAAAGAAGCAAGAATTGAGGTTAGCTGAAGAAAAAGCAAAAGAAGTTAAAGAACAAGATGAACTAATTGCTAAATTAAAAGAGCAAGAAAAGAAAAAGCTTACTGAATTAGAACTTGCTAAAAAAGAAGCTGAAGAGGAATTTGAAAAAAAGAAAAAAGAATTAAATGTTGATAAAGATTCTCCTGAAATTCTTATTGCAGAAGCAATAACGGTTACTAGTCAAGCATATAAATTGAAAGGAACAGTTAAAGATAAAAGTGACTTTTTTTTAGAAGTTGATGGTCAGCCAATTAAAGTTAATAAAAATGGAGAATTTTTATTTGAAGGTTTTATAATTAATACAAACGAAGGTGAAGAATTAACCATTGTGGCAGTAGATAGATGGAATAATAGTACTCAAAAAAATGTAAAAATTAATGTTGATTTAAAAGAAATGAAGGTTGCAAAGGGTTACGAAAAATTGCTTCCTAGTAAAGTTAAAGCTAGTAAAGATGAAAATAAAATAGCAATAATAATTGGTATTGAAAAATATGAATATCTCACAAATTTAGATGCAGCATTTGCTAATAGAGATGCAAATGCCTTCAGAGAATACGCTGTAAGAGCACTTGGAGTAGATCCATCTAATATTAATTTATTAGTAGATAAAGATGCAAATCGTCCAAAAATACTAAAAGCATTAAAACTATGGTTGCCACAAGTAGGTGGTGAAAATCGAGATATTTATTTATTCTTTGCTGGCCACGGATTGGCATCTGATGATGGAAAAAATTTGTATGTTTTGCCTCAAGATGGAGATGCAAGTCTATTAGAGGATACAGCAATTACAAGAAGTGAAATAATAAAACTATTACAGAAAACTAACCCTAAATCAGTAACTATGTTTTTTGATACTTGTTACAGTGGGCAAACTAGAAATGAAGAAACATTAGTAGCCAGCTTGAGACCTGTAAGAATTGTTGCAGACGATCAAGAAATTCCAAGTAATTTTACTATTTTTACCGCATCAGCCAATGATCAAACATCCGGAAGCATTGAACAAGCAAAACATGGGATGTTTTCTTATTATTTAATGAAAGGCATGGAAGGTGAGGCTGATAAAAATAAAGATAAAAACATTAGTAATGGAGAGTTGATTGCTTACCTCAAAGATAAAGTTAGCAAAGAAGCATTTTCTCAAAACAGAGAACAGGAACCAAATTTATCTGGAGATGAAGATAAAGTATTATTTACTTATAAATAGTATTAAGCACCAGTAAATTCAGAAACATAAAATTCAAGCTCTTTAAATGTATCTGTATTTTTAATAGCAGATAAATTACCTTTAATTTTATCTGAGTTTTCAATTCGATTAATGAAGGCTTTATACAAATTTGCTACTGGATATTCTAATAAGATGAAACTTCTATATTTGCCATTGTCCATTTGAAACATTTTTGTTGCAGCAATTTCATATCCGCTTATCGTAACTTCTTTAACAACTAATGTAGATACTCTATCGATTTCAGTTTTTGTAGATATATCTTCTCCTATACCAGCTTGTCTAACTGTTTCATCTACTTTTGAATTTAGTCTTGTTTCGAGTTTTTTACCTAGCTCTCTTAATGCTGCATTAGTAGCGCTATCTATTGATCCTTGTAAATTATCAACAACAGCTGTACCTCTAACATAAATCACTTTTTCAGTTGCTTTAGGCATCATTATAAACCAATTTGGAATAGACTCTTGGATTTCCTTTTCTTCTTGCGCTTTAATTTGTTTTATTTTTTCAACCTGACTTTTAAGAGCGTTAATGAATTCATCTTCGTTATTAACTTCAAATTCAGATATAGGAGTTTCTCCAAGTTCTAATATTTCTTGCTTAACAACTTGTATAATTTTTTGTCTCTCTTGCTCATAGTTTTCTTCTGCGATCTTATTTTCTGCATCAATTTTTAGTTGTTCTAATTGCTTCTCTAATGCTTGTACATCTTTGTCATCTGCAAATTCCTTATTTTTTGTAACAGGGTCTGCTCCTAATGCAACTATTTCATCTTCAATTTCTTTTTTAAGCGCATCTAATCTTTCTTTTTTTTCTTTCTCAGCTTGAAGTTTTTTTAATTCTTCAACTTTATTTTTTAAAGCTTCAACTTTACTTTTTTTAATTTCTTTTAATTGATTTTCTAGTGCAACAATTTCTTGGTCATCGGAAAACTCACTTTTTTTTGTAACAGGTTCCTCTCCAAGAGCAATAATCTGATTCTCTATTTCTTTTTTAATAGTATCACGTCTTTTCTCTTTTTCTTTGTTTTTTTTAAGTTCTTCTAGTTCAGCTAATTGATTTTGTAACGCCTTAAGTTCTTGGTCAGCTTTAATTTCATTTTTTTTTGTAATTGGCTCTTCTCCAAGAGCTATAATTTTATCTTCTATTTCTTTTTTAAGTGCTTTAAGTTTAGCTGTATCTTTTTGATTTTTAGCAGCATCAGTTTCAGCTTTAATTATTTTTAGGTTTTCTAATTGTTTTCTTAATGCAACTATTTGTTCATCTCGATCAATTTCAGTAACCTTTGTTATTGGTTTTCCGCCAAGCGCTTCAATTTCTTTTTCAATTTCAGTTCTAAGTTCATCAATTGAAGTTTTTTTTTGCAGTTCGTTTAATTGATCTTTTAAATCTCTTATAAAGCTTTTATCTGATTGTAAAAGAGATCTTTTCCTTGGTTCAGAATCAAGATTATAAATTTTTATTTTTAATTCTTTTATAACTTCTTTTTCTGCAGTTTGCTCGGTAGCCATAGCAGTAGAGAAAATTGAAATAACGCTCATAAAACCATGACCGTACGAAGTGGTATTAAAAAACACACTTATGAAAAATATAAATGTTAGCGCTGTTAAAAACTTATATATTTTTTTCATTATTTATAAATTGTATACTCCTTATACTTATATATTATAAATTTTTCGTTAATATAAGCTTTTTTTAGATCTTCAATTTTTGTATATTTATCTAGCCAATCGATCTTTTTTTCAGAACCAATTAAGAACAAATATTCATCGACACTTCTTTTATCAAGATTGTCTGGAAAATAGATTTCATATTTGGCTTTTTTAGGAAGAGAAATAACTTTATCAGTTAGAAAGTTTTTATAATCTAATTTATTTGGAAATATTTTATGGACTTGATAATCTTTTGTTTCATATGGCAATATTTGAAAAATAGTCAGAAATATTGGTTTATTAAGCAAAAGTTCTAATTTTAGTTCATCTCCTTGTTTAAAATTTTTTTCATTTAACTTTACATTAAAATCAAAAGAATTATCTAATGTTTGGGTTGTTTTTTTAACTACAGTTTGAATTTTGATTTTACATATATAGCTATTTTGATTTGAATTTTCAATTTTTTGAGTGATAATTTCTTTATCTAATTCCTTAAGTTGCGTTATTTCTCCGTTAAATGAACTAAGAAAAAACTGATTTCTTTCGCATGAGGTTTTTCCATCTACTTCTGAACAATTTTCTAATTCTTCTGAAGAAATTTTTTGTCCTATAACTTTTTCAAGTGCCTTAAGTTTAGCTCTTTCTTTTGCTAATGAGCAAGCTTCATTTTCACTTATGTTTCCAGTATAATTGTATTCACCTTCTGTAGTAACAACTTCTGCTGAAACTGCGAATGTAAGAAGAATATAAATGATTATAATTTTTTTCAATTTTATTTAACCCCTATAAATACAATGCTTGGTAATTTATTTTCATAAATTTCTGTTTTGTCAATTTTATATTTTTTTTCTAAAGTATTTACATTATATTTAAATAATTCTTTAACTTTATTACTTTTAATAGCAAAACCCATATCCGTCGGAACCCATCCGGTCATCATTGTAAAGCTTAGTTTATCTAAACCTGCAAAACTTATTCCAACTAATTGTCCTTTTAAATTAAATATCGGTCCACCACTGTTACCTTGATTAATTGCTGCAGTAGTTAAGAAAATACCTTCTTCATCATCTAACACCTTACTTACTATACCCTGTGTTATTGTTGGAAGCTCAAATGAAAGTCCAATTCCTGGATAGCCTATACTTATAACGTCTTCTCCAGTCTTTGCTTCGGTAAAATCTTCAAAATTTATTGAGAATTCCTTTGGGTAAGGATTTTTTAATTTAAGTAACGCTAAATCATAAACCTTTGAATATTCTGAAACTATTGCTTCACTTATTTTCCCAGTTCCATTACGTACTGAAATTTTATTCGCACTCTCTATAACGTGATAGTTAGTTATAACAAATTTTCCGTCACCTATGATGAATCCGCTACCATGAGCCGCTGGTGCAAATGAAAAATCTTCGTAATTAGGGGAAATTTTATTTTCATGATAATTTTCTATCTCTTCATCTGCATAGTCTTTAATTTCTTCTTCCTCAATAATTTCAATTAAGAAAGGTTCATCGAAATAAGTTGGATCAACTGAAGTAATCCACGTTTTAGCTTCAGTTGCTCTATTTGTATTTCTATTTATTTCATAAAATTTTAAAACTTTTAATTTAGAATTTATTGCTTTTTCTTCATTACCATTAAGTAAATACAAATTTGCAATTTGATTTAAAACTTTAATGTTATTAGGAACTCTTTTTAAAAAGTCATCTAATATATCAATGGCTTTATCATAATCATCAAATACAACATAATAATCTGAAATAGTAAGAGCTATTTCTGCAGATATATTTTTTTTATGAATCTCATTAAGTATTTTTAATGCTTCATCGGTATCTCCAACTCTGGTTTTTGCAATTGCTAAAATAATTTTAGGTTTTATCCTTTCAGGATTTATTGATATTGATTGTTCCGAAAATTTAATAGCGTAGTCTAATTTTCCTTGAATCAAATTTGCTTCTGCTAGGCCGGTTAAACTTAAAGACTCTATATATTTATTAGTTGTAAAAAAGGCTTTTTCATAAAATTCTTCAGCTTTTTTTGGTTTATTAATTTTTAAATAGATATCACCGTATAAAATATAAATTTCATCTTGTTGCAGTTCGTTTTCGATTTCTATTTTTTCTAGTAATTTAATAGCACTACTTAAATTGTCTCGATTTATTTCACCTCTAATATCCCTAATTTTTTCATTAAATGAACTTGCTGAAGCAACATTGGAAATTAACAAAAAAAAAGAAATAGTAAATGTCAATATCTTTTGAATTTTAAACTGCATAAATTACACTTTATAATCTTGTTTTTTAATGATCAACAAATCTATTTCTTATAATAAAAGATGTTAATTTCTATTGATAGATGATAGTAATATTTTCTCAATTAAAAATAATTTATCTATAATATTTATGTCATCGTTCAATAAGGGAATTCTATTCATTATATTAGGATCATTTTGGTGGGGCGTTATAGGTGTAATTTATTTTAGATATGTATCATTCGTTGGAAGTATCGAACTCGTATTGCATAGGGTTTTTTGGACTGCAGTGATGTTGATTATTACGACAATTTATCTTTCCAAGTGGAATAAAATAAAAAAAATATTACAAAACAAAAAAAATTTTCTTTATTTAACTATAACTGGTTTACTAATTTTTGTTAATTGGTCTGTCTGGATATATGCAGTTTCAACTAATCAAATTGTAGATGCAAGTTTTGGCTATTTTATTATGCCTATTCTTAGTGTTTTATTTGGTTATTTATTTTTTAAAGAGATTTTAAATAGGTTAAGAATATTTTCAGTAATTTTAACTATTATATCTGTTTTGTACCTTTTTTATTTTTATAAAAACTTTCCTTGGATAGGATTGACAGTAGGTTTTTCTTGGGCTCTTTATAATGTTTTTAGAAAAAAAATAAATGTAGATGTAGATTTAGGTCTACTTATAGAGTCATTAGTAATATTACCTTTTGCAATAATTGGTTTTTACTTAGTATACGAGTCCGGTAATTTAGATTTTGGAGTTAACTCAATAAAATTATCATTTCTTTTAATTATCGCAGGACCAATGACTGTGATTCCATTATTTTGTTTTGTAAAGGGGGTACATCTTGCAGGTTTAGGACCATCAGGGATGTTATTTTTTATTACACCGACTTTTCAGTTTATTTTAGGGTTATTTCTATACAATGAACCATTTGATACTTATAGGCTAATTGGTTTCATTTTAATATGGGTTGCTGTAATAATATATTTATTTGATTTGTATGAAAAAAACTAAATTTTTAATATTTTTTATACTATATTTTTTTTTATTTCCATTGACTGCACAAGCTGAAACTTTTGATGAATGGAAAATAAATTTTTCTAAATATGCCATGTCACAAGGTGTCAGCAATGAAACTTTGTCTTTAATTATTAAAAACTTACGATTTTTACCTAAAGTAATTGAATATGATAGATATCAACCTGAATTTTATGAAGATACATCAACTTATATAAGCAAAAGAGCTAATACTAAAAAAGTAAATATTGGATTAACAACTTATAATAAAAATACAAAATTAATTAATGAGGTTGAAAAAAAATTTAATGTAGAAAAAGAACTACTATTATCATTAATGGGAATAGAAACTAATTTTGGAAAGTATCTAGGTAAAATGGATATACTTTCATCATTGGCAACACTTAGTTTTGATAAAAGAAGAAGTGAATTTTTTACAAAAGAATTAATTATAGCACTTAAACTAATCGATAGTAAAAAAATTAAAGCTAATGAATTATATGGTTCCTGGGCTGGAGCTTTTGGAAATTTTCAATTCATGCCGTCTACAATTTTAAATAATGCTATAGATTATAACAATGATAAAAAAATTGATTTAAAATCAACAGAAGACTCTTTCGCATCAGCAGCAAATTATTTATCAAAAATGGGATGGAGCACTAAAGATAAATGTTTCAAGAAAATTGATTTAAAAGAAACAATACCAATTAAATATTTAAATTACTCTGCTCGTAAAATAAAACATAAAAATAAACTATCTTTTTATAAAAAGTTTATAAAAAACTATAGTTTAGACCTAGGAGAAGATGACGAAATTGTTGCAATAATAACCCCAGATAAAGAAATTGTTGAAAATTCTGATATATACTCACCTGCTTATATAATTTATGATAATTATGAAATAATATTAAAATGGAATAGATCGCTTCGTTTTGCCTTAGCGGTCTGTACGTTAAAAGATAAGCTTAGCAATGAATTATAAATTTGTTTTTATATTTTTTTTTATTTTTTTTGTGTCATGTACAAATCAAAATTTAAGTAAAAAAAAGATTTTAGAACCGGTAATAGTTCATGAATACTCTAAT
The DNA here is from genome assembly GCA_902594655.1 of uncultured Pelagibacteraceae bacterium. GTDB lineage: Bacteria > Pseudomonadota > Alphaproteobacteria > Pelagibacterales > Pelagibacteraceae > Pelagibacter. Next base: position 11,091 of record CACJMW010000015.1, on the reverse strand, counting down.
CAAGGATTTACATTAGTTTATACTGACAAATTATTTAATAACAAAATAATAAATAAAAAGTTAAATGATAGAGATCTATTTGTGTTCCAAAAAAATTTAAAAAAAGCTACAACAGTAAAAATTACTAATCAACTTAATAATAAATCAATCATAGCTATTGTTAAGAGTAAATCAAAGTATCCAAATTTTTATAACTCAGTTATAACAAGCAGGATTGCTAACGAAATTGATCTAGATTTAGATGAGCCTTATATTTTAATTGAGTCTGTTGATCAAAATTCTGTATTTTACGCAGGCAAGGCAAAAATGTTTGAAGAGGAAAAGAACGTTGCAGATAAAGCTCCAGTAGAAGGTGTTAGTATTGTAAATATATCGTCATCAGATCAAAGTATAAAAAAAGTCACAAAAACAACAAAAAAATTTAATTATATAATTAAAATTGCCAATTTTTATTATGAAGACTCGGCAAAACTGGTAAAAGAAAGAATTATGTCTGAAACAAATATAAAAAAAATTAATATCGACAAAACCTCAGTCAATAATTTTAGATTATCTATTGGACCTTATAAATCAATTAACAATTTAAAAAAAGGTTTTGATCAAGTAGAAAACCTATATTTTGAAAACTTAGAGCTAATTAAACAATGAAAAAAATTTTTATAATTTTTACTTTATTTTTATTATTTACAAGTTCAAAATCTGCTGAATTTAATGTAGAAGCCAAAACTGCTATTCTGCAAGATTATTTATCAGGGGAAATTCTGTATGAAAAAGATGCAGACATGTCTATTTATCCAGCCTCTATGACGAAGATTATGACTTCAATAATTGCATTTGATCTAATTAAAAAGGGACAATTAAGTATGGATGAAAAATTTATAGTTTCTGAAAATGCTTGGAGGCTAGCTAATGCAGGTTATTCATCGATGTTTATAATGGTTGGCGATGAAGTTTCTGTTGAAAATTTGTTAAAAGGAATAATTGTTGCATCGGGGAATGATGCCTGTGTAACTTTAGCTGAAGGTATAGCGGGATCGGAAGAAGAATTTGCAGTTATGATGACTTCTAAAGCTCAAGAAATAGGAATGTATAATTCTAACTTTTCTAATGCTTCAGGAATAAACGATCCTGATAATTATTCTACTGCTAGAGATATTCTAATAATGTCTGATTATTTAATTAGAAACTACCCAGAATATTATACATATTTTGCAGAAAAAGAATTTACATGGGATCGAACTGGTGGGGATCCAATAACACAAGGGAATAGAAATCCTCTATTGTACAAAAATATGGGCGTTGACGGTATTAAAACTGGTTATTTAGCTGTCGAAAAATACTCTCTTGCATCTTCAATAATAAGAAACGGTAGGAGGTTAATTGCAGTAGGAAGTGGATTTAATTCAAAAAAAGCAAGATCAAAACAATCTGCTAGATTATTAACTTATGGTTTAACTAACTTTGATACAATTGAGATTTATAATAAAAATAATTCATTTCAAGATATAGATGTTTGGTTAGGAAAAAAAAATAAAGTTAAAACACATTTTTCAAAAAATATTTATAAAACAATCCAAAAAGCAAGGTTAAGAAATCTTAAAGTTGTATTAAATTATGATGGTCCAATTAAAGCCCCAATCGCAAAAAATCAAAATGTTGGTGTAGTAAATATTTATTATAAAGATGAACTTATCGAAACATTGGATTTATTAGCATCTGAAAGTATTGAGGAAGTTAATAAATTTACTAAACTTATAAGATCTATTAATTTTTTAATATGGGGCGATGTCTAAAAAAAAACCTCTTGTTATATTCGAGGGAATAGAAGGTTCTGGAAAGACAACTTTAATTAATCATATATCAAATTATTTAAAAAAAGAAAAAATAACCTTTATAAAAATCAGAGAACCTGGTGGAAATATTAATTCTGAATTAATTAGAAAGTTAATACTAAATAATAAAAATAAATTTAATCCATATACAGATCTTTTTTTGTATTTAGCATCTAGAAGTGAAAACATAGAAAAAGTAATTAAAAAAAATTATAATAAAAAAATTATTTTACTTGATAGATTTACTGATTCAACTTTAGCATATCAACATTATGGAATGGGTTTAAACAAAAATCTAATCAACAATGTTAATAAAATTTTGCTCAAAAATATAAAACCAAAGCTCACTTTCCTTAATATTGTAAATATGCGGAATCTTTCAACTAGATTAAAATTAAGAAAAAATAAAAATAGATATGACAAATTTAAAATTAACTTTTATAAAAAAGTGCAAACTGGTTTTTTAAAGTTATCGAAAAATAAATCTAATTATATTGTTATAGATTCAAATAAAAGTCTTGTTGAGAATAAAAATAAAGTTTTAAATAATATAATTAAACTTATTAAATGATGATTGATTACTCTTTAAAATTATTTTCATATAAAAAATTATTTAATCATTTTGTATTTTTAGACCAAAAAAATAATTTACCATCGAGGATAATAATTACTGGTCAAGAAGGCATTGGAAAAACTACTTTTGCCTTTCATTTAATAAATTATTTACTTTCAAAAGATGAGATAAATAAATACGATATTGAAGAAAATAAAATTAATTCACAAAGTGTATCTTATAATCTTGTCAAAAATCTTTCACACCCAAATTTTAACTTAATCACTAAGTCTGATGTTAAAAAGGATATTGAAATTGAACAAGTTAGAAGAATGATAAATTTTTTGAATAAATCATCTTTTGATAATAATAAGAAAATAATTTTAATTGACTCTGCTGAAGACTTAAACAATAGTTCATCTAATGCTTTATTAAAGAGCTTGGAAGAATCAAATCAACAAAACATTTTTATTCTAACACATAACTCAAATAGAAAAATATTAGACACAATCAAATCTAGATGCTTTATTTATAAACTTAATTTTAATTTCACAGAAGTAAGTAAAATAATCTCTGAATATTTTGGTGAAAATATATATGATGATTTAAATGATAGTTTTAAACTAGTTAATAACAATCCAAATTTTCTTATAAATCATATTAAGTTTATCAAAGAAAATAATTTAAACTTAAATTCTTCAGATATCACTAAAGTTATTGAATTTATAATTAGTAATAAATCTTATAAGAAGGATTCTTTTATTTCTAAAAAATTTCAAACTTATATAGAAATTTATTTTACAAATAAGTATTTAAAAACAAAAGACATTAAATATTATGATAATCTCTTAAAAATTGTAACAGAAAATAACTTGATAAATAAATATAATTTGGATTTAGATAGTTTTTTTATTAAATTTGAAGATAAATTTCTTAGGACTCTAAACAATTAAAATATGAATAAAAACTATTATATAACGACACCTATTTACTATCCCTCTGCAAAACCTCACATGGGCCATGCTTATTCAAGTATTATTGCTGATTTTTTTGCAAGATTTAAAAAAATTGAAGGTTTTAATGTTTTTTTTTTAACAGGAACTGACGAACATGGTCTCAAGATTCAAAGAGCAGCAGAAAAGAATAATAAAAATCCTTTAGAGTTTTGTGATGAAATTAGCAAAACTTTTAAAGAATTGTCTAAAACGCTTAATTTATCTAATAATGATTTCATTAGAACCACAGAAAAACGACATTATAAGTCAGTTCAAAATTTATGGAATATATTAGAAGAAAAGGGGGAAATTTATCTTTCGAAATATTCTGGATGGTACTCAGTTTCTGATGAAGCATTTTATTCCGAAGATGAGATAGAAGAAATTAATGGCACAAAATCAGCTAAATTATCCGGTTCTTCTGTAGAGTGGGTTGAGGAAGAGTCTTATTTTTTTAAATTATCTAAATGGCAGGATAAACTACTCCAACTTTATGAAAAAAATGAAAATTTTATTTTACCAAAATCTAGAAAAAATGAAGTTGTAAGTTTTGTAAAATCTGGACTAAAAGATCTGTCAGTTAGTAGAAAATCTTTTTCTTGGGGAATTCAAGTTCCAACAAATAAAGATCATGTCATTTACGTATGGTTGGATGCTCTCACTAATTATATTAGTGCTTTAAATTATCCTGATGTTGGTAATGACCTATATAAAAAGTATTGGCCTGCAGATCTTCATTTAATTGGAAAAGATATATTAAGATTTCATGCTGTTTATTGGCCTGCTTTTTTGTTGGCTGCAAATTTACCAGCACCAAAAAGGATTTACGGTCATGGCTGGATACTTTCTGGAGATGTTAAAATGTCTAAATCAAAAGGAAATATATTAGATCCTATAGAAATCATAAATAAATTTGGATTAGATCCTTTAAGATATTATTTATTAAAAGAGGTATCTTTTGGAAATGATGGCAATATATCTGAAGATAAACTGATCTCATGTATTAATAGTGATTTAGCTAATAATTTTGGAAACTTGTGCCAAAGAGTATTGGCCTTTACAGATAAAAATCTTGATTTAGAAGTTCCTGAACCAGATAATTTTAATAGTGAGGATTTAAATTTATTGGATAATTTTTCAAAAAATTATCAAAATTTAGTAGAATTCATTAATCAACAAAATATTAATTCTTATATGAATTTTATTGTTGACCAAATGTTTTTATCTAATAAGTATTTTAATGATCAAGAACCTTGGAAAAAAAAGGATAATAGAAAAAGATTGAATACAATTATATATACTTCATTAGAGCTTATAAGAAAAATTTCTATGTTATTATATCCCGTAATTCCTAGTAGCGCACTTAAAGCACTTGATATATTTAATATTGAAGAGGAATCTTTAAATTTGGAGTCAATTAAAAATAACAAGTTTTTAAAACCTAAATTAAAAATAAATAAAATAAATATATTATTTAACAAGGTCAACGTAGATGATTGATTCACACTGCCATCTAGACCATGATCCATTGTATGAAAATATAAACGATATCATAATTAGATCAAAAAATGCCGGGGTGACCAAACTATTAACTATTTGTACTAATATTAAAAGTTTTGAAAATATTAAAAAAATAATAAATATAGATTCTATTATTTATGGAACTTTTGGTATACATCCTCATGAAGCAGATAAGAATTTAATCTCAAAATCTGAAATTATTGAAAACGCTAAATTTTCCAAAAAAATTGTGGGTATTGGGGAAACTGGTTTGGATTTCTATTACAATAACAGTGATAAAAAAAATCAAATTAAAAGTTTTGAAAACCATATAGAAGCTTGTTTGCAACTAAAATTACCATTAATAGTACATTCTCGTAATGCTGAAAACGATACATTTAATATTTTAAATAATTACAAAAATACAGATATTAGAATTTTGATGCATTGTTTTACTGGATCGATCGAATTTGCAAAAAAATTATTAGATTTAAACAGTTATTTTTCAGCAAGTGGAATTATTACATTTAAAAATTCTGCCACATTAAGAGATACGTTTTTAACAATCCCAAATGAAAAAATATTGATTGAAACTGATAGTCCTTTTTTGGCTCCCGTACCAATGCGAGGAAAAAAAAATGAGCCTAGCTTTATTAAGTATACATTAGCAAAATTAGCAGAAATTAAAAATGATACGATAGAAAATATGGATCTAATTACTACCAGAAATTTTAATAAACTTTTCTCCACAAAATGAAATTAAAGTTTATTATATTAGGTAGTGGAAGTTCCTTAGGAGTTCCAAGAATAGATGGAGATTTTGGAAATTGCAACCCAAAAAATAAAAAAAATTATAGAACTAGATGTTCTGCTTTATTAAAAGCAAAAAATTTTAATCTACTTATAGACTCTTCACCTGATATACGACAACAATTTTTAAGTAATAAAGTAAAATCATTAGATTGTGTTTTTTATACACATCAACATGCTGATCAAACTCATGGTATTAACGATTTAAGATTTTTTTATTTAAAAAAAAGAAATCAAATACCAGTTTATGCAAATAAATATACATCTAGATATTTGTTAAATTCTTTTAACTATTGTTTTAAAAAAACAAGTAATTTTTATCCACCAATTATGAAATTAAAAAATTTAAAAAAAAAACATTCTTTTTTAAAAAATAAAATTAATATTAGGTCATTTGATGTTGAACATGGCTCGATAAATAGTGTGTGTTATACAATTAATAAAAAATTAGCTTACGCAAGCGATGTAAGTTTTATAAGCAAAAAAAATTATTCAAATATTTTAAATCTAAAGTATTTTGTTGTTGATTGTTTACGAGAGGAGCCACATCCATCACATTATAATTTAGATAAAATTCTTAACCTTGTTGATGAAATTAAGCCTAAATACACTATTTTAACAAATCTACATAGTTCTATGGATTACACAAAGCTTAAGAAAATGTTGCCTAATTTTGTATATCCTGCTTATGATGGAATGGAATTAATTATTAATTAATTTTTCTATTTTAGCTGTAATTTTTTTTGATTTAGGGTTTATTAAGGATGAAAAAGTGTCTTCAATCATTCCATCATTATTTATTAAAATTTTATGAAAATTCCATTTTGGTTTAGCCGAGGAACCATAACTTTCATATGCCCATTTGTATATAGGATGTGCAAATTCACCTTTTACTTCTGTGATTTCAGTTATTGGAAATGTTATATTAAAATTAAATTCACAGAATTCTTTTACTTCATCATTATTTTTTTTCTCTTGATTAAATGAATTTGAAGGTACAGCTAAAACTATAAAATTATTATTTTTATATTTATCCCACAAATATTGTAGATCATCGTACTGTTTTGTAAATCCACAATAGCTTGCTGTATTAACTAATAAAATGACCTTGTTTTTAAATTCTTTTAAGTTTAATTTATTTCCTGAAACGTCATTAATTTTAAAGTCATAAAAAAATTTATCGTTGCTTGCAGATAAATTATTTTTAAAAAAAATCATTAATATTAATGTTATAATATATAACTTAGCTTTCATTAGGATTATTTATTTGGTGTAAGTAATATCAAAAAATATCCAAATAAAGTTGATAATAATGACCCAGTTAAAACTCCTATTTTAACTCCATCAATGTATTGAATATTTTCAACAAAAGCTAAATTTCCAACAAATAAACTCATTGTAAAACCAATTCCTGTTAATACTCCTACACCGTAAAAATTATACCAATTTGAATTTGTAGGTAACTGAGCAAATTTTAACTTGATTGAAATGTATGAAAATAGGAAGACACCTATTTGTTTACCAACAAACAATCCTAATAAAATTCCTAGCGGAACTTTATCTAACAAAGAACTAAAAGATAACCCTTCCAAAGAAACACCAGCATTTGCAAATGCAAATAAAGGCATTATTCCAAATGCCACATAAGGACTAATTCCATGTTCTAGTTTAATTAACAATGAAAAATCTTTTTCTTTTTTTCTATGAGGAATTGTTATTGCTAATAAGACACCAGCTATTGTTGCATGGATTCCTGAATTATGTGTGAAATCCCAAAGTAATATTCCAACTATAAGATAGGGTAAAAATTTTTTAATATTATATTTATTTAATATTAATAAAAATATAAAAGATATCAGCATTAAAGATAAATATTTTATATTTAAGTCACCAGAATAAAATATTGCTATAATCAAAATTGCACCCAAATCATCAATAATTGCCAAGGCTGTAAGAAAAACTTTTAATGAAAGAGGAACTCTTGATCCTAGTAATGATAAAACTCCTAAAGAAAAAGCAATATCAGTTGCAGAAGGTATAGCCCAACCATTTAATGTATCAGGATCATTTAAATTTATGACAACATAAATTAATGCAGGAACTAACATTCCACCAACAGCACCGATTATTGGTAACATAGCCTGCTTAATATTAGATAACTCACCTTGAATAAATTCTCTTTTGATTTCTAAAGTTACAAAAAAGAAAAATATTGCCATTAGAGCATCATTTATCCAATGTAAAACACTCAAATTTAAACCAATATTATTTATACCTATAAATAAATATTGATTAAGCGTTTCAAAATATAAGTATGCATAATTTGAATTGCTAATTATTAATGCAATTATTGCTGAAAAAAGAAGTATAAGACCACTAGCAGCCTCTAACTTGAAAAACCATTTAAAAGAATTGCTTATATGTCTAATCATTTAATTAATAAGATCTTTAAAAAATAATGAGAGGTCTTTTAATGATTCATATAGATTATTCAATATTAAATCTAATCCAGGTATATAATAATTTAACGTATGCTTAAAGGTATCAAGTAAAATAATTATTGCGATTATTGTTATAATAAAAACAAAACTATTTTTTATTATTTTAGGATTTTTTGTTATTTTTTTTTCTTTAATATAATTTTCAGTTTCTTTGGTTTTAATTTCATTTTTCTTTTTTATATTTGTACTTGATTTTTCAGTATTTTTTTCAATATCTATAAAATTATCATTTTCAGAAGAGGTTTCTGATATTTTATTTTCTAATTTAATTGTATTTATAGGCTTTTTATAAAACCATTTATAGTTACAACTTCCACATTGCAATTCCCTTCCTTCGTCTGGAATTAAATTATCTTGTATATTAAATTTTTTAGAACATTTTTCACAAGTAATTATCATCAATCAAATATATAGCAGATTCTCTTAAAAAAGCTTTCATTTTACCTCTTTATATAGTTTGAAATTTAATATTTCTAATGTATTAGTACATTCTTCGGGGCGTAGCGCAGCCTGGTAGCGCATCTGGTTTGGGACCAGAGGGTCGCAGGTTCAAATCCTGCCGCCCCGACCATTATATGAAAAAAGCAAAAATTTATAAACCATCCAAAACAGCAATGCAGTCTGGTTTAAAAAAATTTGATAAATGGATTTTAGAATTTATTACCAATGATCCAACTATCAATCCTTTAATGGGATGGGAAAGTTCTGATGATACCCTCTCAGAATTAAAAATGGAATTCGCTAGTAGAGACTTAGCAATTGAATATGCAAAAAAGAATAAGATTGAATACGAATTAATAGAACCTCACAATAGAAAAATTGTTAAAAAATCATATTCTGATAATTTTATAAAATAGAAATGTTTAGATTTTTTACACTTAGAAATTGGATTATATGGTCATGGTTAGGATCTTTTATAATTCTTTCCTCTCTTTGGATACAAGTTAAAATTGATGTTAAAATCAATGAGTGGTTTGGAGAGTTTTATGACATGATACAAAAGGCTTTAACTGCACCTAACGCTATTACTATTGAGGAGTATTGGGCCAGTTTACTATCATTTATTACATTAGCAGCTTTGTATGTAGGAGTGGCTGTCTTAATTAGTTTTTTTACATCTCACTATTTGTTTAGATGGAGAACTGCAATGGTTGAGTGGTATCATAGTGTTTATGATAAAGCCCGAAAAATTGAAGGTGCTTCTCAGCGTGTTCAAGAAGATACGATAAAATTTTCAAGAATAATGGAGTCGCTAGGAACAAGTTTTATTGAAGCCTTAATGATTTTAGTTGAGTTTATGCCAATTCTTTTTGGATTAAGTATTTCGATTCCAATATTTTTTTTTGGTGATTGGGATTATGGTTTGATCGTAGGGGCATTAATATGGTCTATTGGAGGGACAGTTTTTTTAATTATTCTTGGGTTAATTTTAAGATTAGTTGGTGTAGAGTATGATCTTCAAAAAAAAGAAGCAGCATATAGAAAAATTCTCGTTATAGCAGAAGATGATGGCTCAGTAAGGCCCAAGTCTCTTGAAGAGTTATTTGATGGTGTAAGGAATATTCATTTTTTAAGTTATATAAGGTATTTATATTTTAATATTGGAAGAATCGCATATTTACAAGCAAATGTCCTATCAGCTTATGTTTTTCTTGCTCCTGCAATAGTTGCTGGAGCTGTAACTCTTGGAGTTATGCAACAAATCATAAGAGCATTTGGTAGGGTAGAGGGGTCAATGCAATATTTATTAAAAGCATGGCCTACAATAATTGAATTAGCAAGTGTTTATAAGAGATTAAGGGAATTTGAAGCTAAACTTAAATTTGTAGAAGATAAAGAACATGCTATAGATTAATGAATGTCATTAGATAAAAAGCTTTTAGAAAATTTAATTGATATCACTTCTAAAGCTGCAATATCATGTTATCCCCATTTAGGAAAAAAAAATAAAATTCTTGCAGATAAAGCAGCCACTGATGTTATGAGATATAATTTAAATAAATTAGATATAGATGGAGAAGTTGTAATTGGCGAAGGCGAATTAGATGAAGCTCCCATGTTATATATTGGAGAAAAATTGGGTAATAATAAAGGCCCTAAAATAGATATAGCAGTTGACCCAGTTGAAGGTACAAATTTTGTTGCGAAAAATTTACCTGGAGCTATTTCAGTAATAGCTATTTCTGAAAAAGGTAATTTATTCAAAGCTCCTGAAACATATATGAATAAAATCGCTTTTGGACCCAATATATCTAAAGATGTTATTGATTTAGACAATCCAATTGAAAAAAATGTAAAAAATCTTTCTGATTTTAAAAATAAGAAAATTGAAGATATATCAGTATGTCTATTAGATAGACCAAGACATAAAGAAATAATTCAAACTTTGAAAAAATTAAAAGTAAAAATTAAATTAATTACAGATGGTGATGTTACTGGCGCATTACTAGTCACAGATAAAAAATACGATGTTGATATCTTTCTTGGCATTGGTGGTGGACCAGAGGGCGTAATTGTTGCATCAGCTTTGGATGCTATGAACTGTAATTTTCAAGGTAGATTTATTTTTGAGAAAGATGACGATAAATTAAGGGCTAAAAAAATGGGTATAAAAGATTTACATAAAAAATATGAAATTGAAGAAATTGTGAAAGGTGACTCTATATTTTGTGCGACAGGTATAACGTCAGGAGACTTAATCAAGGGAGTAAAAAAAGATGGAAATTTCTTTCTCACAGAAACACTTATTACTCACAAATACCAAAAATTAGTAAATAAAATACATAAAAAATATCCAAATAAATGAAATCAATTAATGGAATTGATTGGAAAAATTATAAAATTCCTGAGAGATACATTTTAAAAAATAAACAAAATTATGATATTTCTTATTTATTATC
>CACJMW010000014.1 GCA_902594655.1 uncultured Pelagibacteraceae bacterium | reverse complement strand
GATAGAGATGTTTATACTCTTCAACATATTTTTTTTTTAATATATTAACACTTCCAGGTTTACAAATTTTTGACAGATCGCTTCTTTCCATATCTACAATCATGTTGTGCTCTTTGGTTTCTTTTTCGTTATTTTTAAAATATTTAAGGGCAATCAATTTATTTGTAGAGAGATTTTTTTTTAGAGTTCCAGCAATTGGTTTTGTGATTAAAGTATTTTTTTCCTTATCTATAAGTGTCTCGGGTGAACAGCTAACTATTGAATAATCTTTGTCTTTGATCATGAAAGATTCTGGTGAAGCGTTTACCTTCATAAGCTTCCAAAAGAAATTTATAGGATTAATTAAAGATTTATTCTTATATTTAGTACATATTTTTATTTGATAGGTTTCACCTTGTCTTATTTTTTTTGAAAATAAATCAAATATTTTTTTATATTTTTGATATGAAATATTAATTTTAAATGGGCTTAGTATCTGAGTCTTATTAAATTGACTGTTAAATTTTGGATATTTAATATTTGATATAACTTTAATATCTTTTCTAATTTTAATAATTGTCTCTGGTTTGTAAAAAATTCCTTTATAAAAATTAATCCTTTTCTTATTTTTTATATTAATACCAATTAAATTACACAAAATTTCATAACCAAAAAAACCAAGATATAAATCAGTTTCTTTTTTATATTTTTTTTTCTCAATTGATTGAAAAAAACTTTTAATATTTTTTTTTGTTAAGATAAATTTCTTTGAGAAATCTGTATAAATATTATATCCATTGTCTATTTTATATATAATTAAAGGTTTATCGGATTGATAAAGTTTCTCTAAGTAAGGATTAAATTTTAATTTATGCTGTTTGTAATCTTTCAATTGGTTTCTCATTAATTGGTAAATGTATTAATCCTGCAAAAATTGATAATGCTATTGATCCGTACCATGCATAATCAAAATTTCCATTCATTTCGTAAAACACTCCACCTAAATAAGCACCTAAAAATGATCCTATTTGATGACTTACGAATACTATACCGTACAACATTCCCACATATTTAGTTCCAAAGATATGTGCCACAATGCCATTCGTTGGCGGTACCGTGGATAACCATAAAAAACCAAAAGTAATTCCAAAAATGATTGAATTAATAACACTAGGAGGAAAAAAGATAAATATCATAATTGAAATTCCTCTTAAAAGATAAATTGCACTCAGAATTTTTTTCTTACTATATCTAGTTGATAGGTATCCGCTTGTTATAGTTCCAACCATATTAAACAAACCAATAAGCGACAATACAGCCGTCGCACACCAATCCGGCAATCCTTTATCCGTCATATATGTGGGTATATGTGTTGCAACTAATGCAATATGCCAGCCACACACAAAAAAACCTAAAGTTAAATAAATAAAACTTTTGTTAGCAAAGGCTTCTTTTAAAGCTTCGGTAGCACTTTGATTATTATTTTGGTTTTCTCCAACTGGGATTTTTGGAGTAATTACAAAAAAAGCTATAAGCAATCCTAGTCCTAGCAACAGACAAAAATAAAAGATTGTATTTTCCCAGCCAGTAACATTAAGTGAGTATTTAACTAATACTGGTGATACAAAATATCCAAACGATCCAGCGCAAGTCACTATTCCAGTAGCTATAGTTCTTCTCGAAGCTGGAAAATGTTTAGCAACTACTGAAACTGGAATACCTATAGCAGTTGATCCTAGGCCTACTCCTATTAAAACTCCAATTGTATATATAAAATATGTTCCTGTATTAAATCCTGAATAAAAAAGAAAAACTCCTAATAAATAAAATAAAAAGCCTAAAAAAATTGCAATATTACCACCATACTTATCTGTTATAACTCCAAATAAAGGACTAAAGGCTCCCCATAAAAATAATTGCAATCCCATTGCAAAGCCAAATTGTGAAATTGTGATATCTAAATCAGTAGAAAAATCAAAATAAAATAATCCAAAAGTTTGTCTAATTCCTAATGAAATTATTACAACCAAACAACATGCTATTAGAGTAATAAAAGCACTTCTGCTTGGAAAAAATTTATCCATTCAATTATTTTATTTTTTTAAGGGCTTGGTTCAAGTCATTAATTATATCATTTGGATCTTCGAGACCAATATGAAGTCTAATTATATGCTCATCTCTTTTTAAATTTAAATAACTTCTTGCACCTAATTGTTTCTGATTTTGGTATAAAGCTAAACTTTCAAAACCTCCCCAACTAAACCCATATCCAAATAATTTTAATGCATTTATAAAACTTTTAACTGAATTTTTATTCTTCGATTTTATTCTAAGACCCATAAGTCCAGAAGCACCTGAATAATATTTTTTCCATAATTTAAAGCCTTTAGAATTTTTCTTATATGGATAACAAACTCTCACTACCTTCTTTTGTTTAGATAAAAATTTTGCAATTTTTAGTGCATTTATGTGATGCTTATCCATTCTGACATCTAACGTTCTGATTCCTCTTAAAATAAAATAAGCATCATCAGGACTTAATCTTAAACCTGTAACTCTATTTGTTGGCTCAACAAATTTAAATACCTTTTTATTTATTGCTAAACTTCCTCCCATGACATCAGAATGTCCTGAATAATATTTGGTAGCTGAAACAATTGACATATCAAAACCTAATTTAATTGGTTTTATTAAATATGGTGTACCCCAAGTATTATCTATTGCTGTATAAATTTTGTGTTTTTTTGCTAAAGAGACTATTTTTTTTAAATCTTGAAACTCAAAAGTATTACTGCCAGGATTTTCAACAAAAATTAGTTTAGTTTTGTTTGTAATTTTATTTTTTAAATCATTAAAGTTTGTTGGATCATAAAAAATACTCTTTACTCTAAATTTTTTAAGATAATTTTGTGTTAATAATCGTGTAGGCGAGTAAACAGAATCGGTTACTAAAATTTCATCGTCTGGTTCAACTAAGCTCAAAACGGCTAGGAATACGGCACCAAAACCAGTAGGTGTAAGATAAACTTTATAACATTCTTCCATCTCTTGTAGAATTCTTTGAAGTGCATGAGTCGTTGAGGTCCCTTGTCTTCCATAATCAAAATTTCCACTTCTGGGATCTTTTAAATATTTTTTTTGTGTTTTTTCAATATCTTTAAGATTCTTAAAAATTATAGTTGAAGCTCTGACCACAGGAGGATTTACAGACTGATTATGAAAATCTTTTGCCGTATGTTTTATAAATGTTCGAAGATTTGTTTTCATACAATATTGATATTTAATCGACAATGCTATATCCATTCGATAAGTCAATAAAATTAAAAAAAGGATTGAACAATATGGGTTACCCAAAAAAGCATAGAGGTCGTAGAAAAATGGGCTCAAAAAAAAGAAGAGCTAGAAAGAAAAATAAAAAAAAATAATCCTATAAATGGAAGAAATAAATAAAGTTAAATCCATAAGTATATGGGTTTTTTTAGTGCCTTTTGTTGCTGTAAATGCCTGTCTAATTCTAGTTACACAATTTCACGGATTATTCCCAAATCAACAAGATGTATTAATAAATACAATTCCATACTTTGATGGTGGTGCTTCTATAAGCAGAACTGCAAGACCTTATCCAAGCTGGTTAGTTTTTAAACCAGCTATGTTTCTAACTGCATTTCTTTTAATAAAATATTGGCTATACAATAAAAAAATAATTGAGTTTTTTAATCCCAGTCACAAATACGTAAGAAAAGTTATTTTTTTTGGTATTGCTTCTGCTATAGCGTTAATTGTTCACTCGATTTTTTTAGGAATTAAATTTGATAATGACTTATATAAATTATTTAGAAGAGTAATAATGTTATCATTTATAATTTTTGAAATAGCTGCACAAGCGTATCTAGTAGCTACTTTTTACTCATTTAAAGAAAAGCTAAATGACTTTATTAATATCAAGTTTCTCAAATTGAAATTTGCTTTGGTAACCTCATTAATTGTAATAGCGTTAATTAGTATACCGATAATAAGTTTGCCTGGAGATTATTTTTTAGGTTTTAACTTAAAATTTTTTAAACATGCTTTAGAGTGGGATTATTTTATTGGAGTGATATCCTTTTATTTGCTTACTTTTTTCATGTGGAAAAAAAACTAATTAGTAATCCAGCCACCACCTAAAAGTTTATCTCCATTATTATCTTTATTATAGAATACACATGCTTGACCAGGAGATATTCCGTATTCATGCTCTAATAATTCTACATTTGCAATATTATTAGAAATTGATAATTTTGATTTAATTAATTTTCCTGTAGATCTGATCTTAACAAAAATCTCTCCATCTAATTCTTCTTTGTTAGTTAAAATATTTATATCTCTTAATTTAATTTTTTTTTTTATTAAATTTTGTTTTGGCCCTACAATAATTTCATTTTTATTTGAATTAATTTCAATAACATATAAAGGGTCTTTTTCTGCAATCTTAATTCCTCTTCTCTGGCCAATTGTAAAATTAACAATACCATCGTGAACTCCAATTACTTTACCATTTAAATTTTTAATATTACCTTTTTGAAAAGCATCAGGTCTAAATTTTTGAATTACAGAAACATAATCGCCATTTGGCACAAAACATATATCTTGGCTGTCTGGTTTATCAGCAACGTTTAAATCAAGTTTTTTTGCAATTTCTCTTGTTTCGTTTTTCATTAGATCTCCAAGGGGAAACCTTAAATAATTAAGTTGCTCACGAGTAGTATTGAACAAGAAATAACTTTGATCTCTATTCGTATCGATAGCTCTATACATATTTGTTTCGTTATTCTTTGTGATACTTTTAACGTAATGACCTGTAATCAATGCATCAGCATTCAGATTTTTACTTTCCTCAAATAGGTCTTTAAATTTTACAGTTTGATTACACTGAACGCATGGAATTGGAGTTTCTCCAGCCAAATAACTTTCTACAAAATTGTCAACAACTCCTTCTTTAAACTTGGATTGGAAATATAAAATTTTATGCTCAATATCTAATTTATTTGCTACTCTTTTGGCATCCATAATATCTTGACCTGCGCAACATTGTTTTGACTTTGCGGTTTGCTTTGCATCATCATATAATTTCAATGTTATTCCTATAACTTTATAACCATCTTTTTTCATCATTCCAGCAACCGTAGAAGAGTCGACACCCCCTGACATAGCAACTACAACCGTTGTATCTTTTGGATCTTTCTCTAAGCCTATAGAATTAATTTTGGTTTTCATAAAGTTTGTATTTACACTCTTTTACTTTATAAGTGAAATACAATGATATTTGATTTTGAACCAGGAGACAAAGTGGTAAATCCTAATAATAAAGAATGGGGTGTGGGACAGATACAGTCAATTATAAAAGAAAAAATTACAGTAAATTTTGAAAATGTAGGTAAAAAAGTGATAAACGGAAATATAATTAATCTTGAAAAATTTAAAACAAATGCAAAAAAATAAAGTTGAAAATGCAATAAAAAATTTGATAGATGTTTTTTTTGATGCTGGAAAACTATCTCTTGAATTAAGGAGTAAAGGATTAATAGAGCATATTAAAAAAGATAAGACCCCCGTAACAAATGGAGATATTGAAGTTAATAACATTATATTAAATAGTTTAAAAAAAATTACTCCAGATGTACCCATAGTTTCAGAAGAAACTGTAGAAAATAAAAATTTAAATTTAGAGACTTTTTGGTTAGTTGATCCAATTGATGGAACATATGATTACATAAATAATAGAGATGAATTTACTCTTAATGCAGGCTTAATAATAAACAAAAAAGCTGCAGCAGGAATTATTTATGCTCCTGCAAAAAATAGAATGTTTTATTCCTATGGGAATAATTTAAGTTTTGAATTAAAAAATGGTAAGGAAGAAATTATAAATAATAAAAAAATAGACAAAAATAATATAAAAGCAGTGAGTTACTCTAATAATTTAAAAACTGAGATCATTCAGATACATAAAAAACTTAATGTAAAAGAATATGTTAAAATGAAAAGTTCTCTAAAATTTTGTGTAATTGCTACTGGGGAATATCATATATATGTTGCTGAGCCTCGTGCACATGAATGGGATATAGCAGCCGGACATGCTATATTGAAAAACTCTAGTGGGGTAATTACAGATTTTGATGGGAATGATATTATTTATGGAAAAAAAGGATTTAAAAATCCTAGTTTAATTTTAAAATCTTTAGAAACTATTTAATGAATGAAACGTTAAGAATAATATTGATAATAATTGTTTCGGTTTCGATTTTTGGATTATTAGTTTTTGTTTTTGTTAAAAATTATATAAAAAAAAGACTGGAATATTATTTGCAAGAAAAGAACAAAAAATAAAAAACTAAAGTAAATTTATTATTTTTAAATATTCATCTTTTTCTATATCGAGAACTCTTTTTGAAGTATCAAAATCAAAACCAGATCGTGCTAAAATACCCAAATCCTTTTTCATAAATAAAGTCCTATTATTTTCGTCTCTAGCTGGGCCAATTCTTTTTTTTTTACATATCTTTATTGCTGAAAAAAAATCTTGATCTTCATTATTTTCTTTAATGTCACTTAGAGTTTCTTTAATATATTTATCTTTAACTCCTTTAGAGAGTAAGTAATTTCTGATTTTATTTATTGAACTTCCTCTTTGTATTAAGCTTTTTGCTTTAGAATTAGAATAAAATTTATCGTTTATAAATTTGGTTTTTTCAAGATCTTCTAAAACAACATCTATTAAGTCTGTAATATTCTTTTTACTTACATTTGCAGCACCTGATTTTAAATATTTTTTTAATAAATATGTTCTTAGCTGTTGTTTTGATGGAGCATATTTTTCAATATAGATAAAAGCAAAATTTCTCATTTCTTCAACTGTTGCTTCAAGATTTTTTTTTTTATTTTTTATAGGAATCATTTTTTAAAGTTATATAATATACTCAATATGCTTGAGCAAATATCAACTTACTATACAATAGAAATGGTTTATCTGTGGTTGAATATCGGTGTAATTCCTTTTTGGTTGATGCTTATATTTCTACCCAATTCTAAATTAGGAAGTATTTTTGTAAGTTCAATTTTCCCTATTTTTATTTTGTGTGCCGCATATATTTTTGTAATTTATAAATCTTATTTAAGTTCTTACGACTTTGATAATAATTTTAGTTTATATCTAAGCTTAAATAATTTAAGCGATTTATTTTCTAATAAAGAATTTTTAATTATTTTTTGGATACACTTTTTGGCTATAAATCTTTTCTGTGGATCTTGGATGTCTAGAGATGGTTCGAGACTTTTAATAAATAAATATATTATGTTTTTTCCACTACTAATAACTTATTTTGTTGGGCCGTTAGGAGTGTTTATTTATTGGATTATTAGAATGTTTTATGCAAAAAAAATAAGTCTTTATGACTAAACACATTGAATTCTACTTTGATTTTATAAGTCCTTATACTTACTTGGGTCATAAAAGAATTGAAAATGAGGGTTCAGGAATAAATTTTAATTACAAGCCTATACTGTTAGGTGGTCTACACAAATTATGGAATATTACACCACAAGCTTACATAGAGCCCAAAAAGGAGTTTATGATTATGGATTGCGAAATCGTTTCTAAAAAGTTTAAAATAGATTTTATTTTTAATTCCAAATTTCCACTTAATACAATTAAGTTAATGAGGGGTTGTTTAGTTTTAGAAAATGACCAATTAAAAAAATATATTAAATTAGTTTTTGATGCGTATTGGAAAAACAATGAGGATGTAAATGATAATAAAGTGTTATCTAAAATTTTAAATCAAATTGATATTAAATTAGAGGAATTCTTAGATAAAATAGAAAAAAATGACATTAAAGAAAAGTTAAAAGAATTTACAAGTGATGCTTTCAAAAAAAAAATCTTTGGTGCACCAACTTTCGTAATTAATAATAAGAACTTCTGGGGACAAGATAGATTTGAATACGCTATTGAGGAATTTAATTCTATTTCTTAACTTTAAACTTTGAATTTTGTAAAGCTGAAAATCCACCAGCTATATGGCAAACTTTTTTATAACCCATTTCTTGTAAAGTTTTAGTTGCTAAAGCAGACCGGCCACCTGCCGCACAGAATAAAACTGTCTCTTTATTTGGGTCAATTATTCCATTTTGAGTCAAAGGACCATGTGGATCTAGTTGAAACTCTAAAAGGCCTCTAGGAATATTTATCGAATTTTCAATTGCACCTGTAATCTCAAGTTCATTCATATCTCTAATATCTATTAAATTACAATTGTTTTTCTCAAAAATTTTATAAGCTTCTTCTGCAGATATAGTTTTAATTTCCTGCATTGCTTCAGAAACAAGAGTTTGCGCTGTTTTTATAGACATAGTAAATATAAAGTATCTTATGAAAAAAAATATATTAAAAAAAATATTTGTAAAGATAATTAAATCTTTAGGTTTCGAAATAATTGATCAAAATGAATTTAGATCTCCTACTTTAAATAAAGATCTAGATCAGCAGCTTTCTAGTATAAATAAATCAATCATCTTGCCACTAGGTGAGGTAAATCTAACACGTAAGATTTCATCACTTCTTATTATTTTTAGAACTAATTCAAATATTGAAATTTGGGACCAAAATAAAAAAAGAATTTTTGAAAAAGACAAAATTGAATATGTTAAAAGATCTTTGAATTCTCTTATCAAGGCTGTTAAAAATCTAAAAGAAAAATATAATTCAATAAACATTAATATTAAAATTGTAGACGATAATTCAACAAAAGAAAATCTTGCTGTAATTAAGAATATTTTGGATAAATCTAAAGAAAATTTTGAAATTATAAATCATAATCACTCTGAACATCTAAATGTTATCAAAGAACAAAAGTCAAAAGATACCTTTTCTAATCTATCAAGTTTACTTAAATGCTTTGAAATAGGTAAAAATGATGGAGAAGACTTAATATATTTTATTGAAGATGATTATTTGCATTTCAGATCTTCTTTGGAAGAAATGGTTGGCACGTACGAAAGAATTGCATCTCAATTAAATAAAGATTTGATCATTTGTCCTTCAGATTATCCTTACTTGTATATGAATAATGAAAAAACAAATCTGCTTATTGGTAGTAAACGCCATTGGAGAACTATAAATAAATCATTGTGTTCATTTATGACTTCAAAAAGTATATTAAATAAATATTGGGATAATTTTTACCAAAATTGTTTGGATAGACATGATCCATTCGAAAAATATTTAAATTTAATTTATGAAAAAGAAGTCTGTATTTCTCCAATTAAATCGCTATCCATCCACATGACTAATATTAATTCTAGCTATGGCTTGTCACCGTTTATTAATTACAAATCTCTATGGGAGGAGAATGAATAATGCCAAATTTGATAGGAAAAAAAGCACCAAACTTTAAATTAAACTCTACATCTGGAAAAATTGTAGAATTAAATAAATTAAAATCAAAATACGTTGTTCTATATTTTTATCCTAAAGATGACACACCTGGTTGTACACTTGAAACAAAAGATTTTAATTCTTTATTATCTAAGTTTAAAAAGGCTAAATGTGAAGTCTTCGGAATATCAAAAGATAGTTTAGAAAGTCATAAAAAATTTAAAGAAAAATATAAAGTTAAATTTGAACTTTTGTCAGATGAAGATAAGAAATCAATTAAAGCTTATAAAACTTGGGGTAAAAAAAAGTTTATGGGCAAGGAATTCATGGGTCAAATAAGAAGTACTTTTTTAATAAAAGATAAAAAAATATTAAATGAATGGCGCAATGTTAGAGTGAAAGATCACGCTAATGATGTATTAAATTTTTTAAAAGCAAATTAAAAAAAGGCCCGATATTGCGGGCCTTTTTAATTGTTAACATAAAAGGGAGAATGTTAACTAATCTCTTATTGCGTAAGCAATCACTCCTGTTTCAGTAACGTCTGTACCTTTGAGTTCACCTTCTTTACTTAATCTAATACCAAAAGTATTTTTCATAAGAAACCAGATGACAAACGATACAGCAAATACAAACACATTGATTGAAACTACACCAAGTAACTGAGTACCAAACGAAGTATCAAGATTTGTAATTGGAACAGCTAATGTTCCCCAAATACCTGCAAACAAGTGAGCTGGAATTGCGCCCACAACATCATCAATTTTTAATGATAATAAGAATTTAGTTCCATACACTACGATTACTCCACCTACTGCACCAATTAAAATTGCTGCTAAAGGTGATGGCATTAGAGGTTCAGCGGTAATTGCAACTAATCCACCAATACACCCATTTAACATTTGAACAACATCCGTTTTACCAAATGCTAATCTTGTAACTACAGCCGCTGCCATAACTCCTCCAGCACCCGCTAAGAATGTATTCATAAATATTGTTGATACTGCTATTGCATCATCAGCTGTGCCCATTGCTAGTTGTGAACCACCATTAAATCCAAACCAACCTAACCATAGAATAAAAATTCCAATAGTTACTAAAGGTATCGAAGATGCTGCGAAGGGTTTGATCGGTGCTGCATCACCACTTTTTGTAAATCTACCTAATCGTGGACCAAGCAACATTACACCCGCTAAAGCCGCCGCTCCACCAGTTGAGTGTACTAAAGTTGATCCTGCAAAATCAGAAAAGCCGGCAGATGCTAACCATCCACCCCCCCATTGCCATCCCATGACAATTGGATAAATAATTCCTGATAAAATTGCAGCGAATAAAAAGAATGGCCATAACTTAATTCTTTCAGCCATTGTTCCAGACACGATTGATACGGTTGTTGCACAGAATACCATTTGAAAATACCAATCAGATCCATCTGAATAACCTGTGTCTACTGAACTTGCGTCAGACCATGGTAAGAATTTTCCAATATAACCTCCTTCTGGAATACCGTATGCTAGATTATAACCAAACATCCAAAACATTATTCCTGCAATTGAAAATAAACCAATATTTTTAGCACAGATAACCGATACACTTTTTGATGTAACCATTCCTGCTTCAAGCATAGCGAATCCTGCAGCCATAAACATGACTAAAAATCCACAAACTAAAAATAAAAACGTATTAAATATAAATCCCACTTCAGCTGAAACTGTAGTTTCTGCTGCAGCTGGCATTATAAACCATAATGATAACCCAACTGTGAGTAAGGATAATTTTTTTATAAATTTAAACATATATCTCCTAAAATTAATTTGAAATTTTTTATATTGTAAAAAATTTTTAAAACTATTGATTATGCGGAAAAATAGGTATGCAGTTTTTGCATATAGAAACAGCCTTTACTAATTTTTAATTATTAATAAAGGCTGTTTAAAAAAGAATTATCGGTTGAAGACTTCTTTAAGCGCTTTGGCTGGTAAAAATTTTACCTTTTGAGAAGCAGCGATTTGTATTTGCTCACCAGTTCTTGGGTTTCTACCAACTCTAGCTTTTCTTTTAGCTACTTTATAAGTACCAAAACCAGCAATTTTTACTGAATCATCATTTTTCAATGCGTCCAAAATAGTGTTGGTAATAGTATCAAAAGTACGCTCTGCATCAGCTTTGCTTTGATTTAGCTTATCTGATAGTTTTGCTACTAGTTGTTTCTTGTTCATTTTTAGCTCCAGTGTTAGGTTATTTACACTTTTTTATAAAATCCTTGATTTTTCAAGCTTTTTTTTTGTGTTTATTATGATTTATTACACAATATATTGTGCTCTAAAAGTGTTGATTTTATTGGCTTTTAATTAAATTGATCAGAAACCCTTAAAATAAGCCAATATCTTTAAGATCGTTAAAGGTCGCAAAAAACATTAAAGATAACAATAAAAACATTCCGATTCGAAAGAAACCTTCTTGTGTTTTTTGACTTAAAGGACGTCCTAAAACTTTTTCAAATCCATAAAACATTAAATGACCACCATCTAACATGGGTATTGGAAACAAGTTGATTAATCCAAGACTTATTGAGATGTAAGCCATCATACTTAAAAAAGGAATTATTCCGAATTCTGCGACTTGGCCTGATATTTTAGCTATACGTATTGGCCCTCCTAATTGAGAACTATCGCCCTTTCCAACCAGCATTGATCCTAAATATTTTAATGTAGATGTGGTTACAAAATATACCTCACCAACTGAGTGCATTAATGCTTGAGCAGGGCCTAATTTTTTATGATTTATCTCATTTTTGTAAGGACTTAACTTAATACCGACCATTCTTTTATTAATCTTGTTTCCTAGATTATCTTCAGCAAGAACTAAATTTGGTTTTATTTTAAATAAAATTTCTTGATCATATCTTAAGACTTTAAAATCAATATATTCAGATGTGGACATTGCAATAAGTTTTGAAACATCCAAGATGCTCTCTACCTTATTATTATCAATCTCTAAAATAACATCATTTTTCATCAGTCCAGCTACTTCTGCAGGACTATCTTTCTGTACTTCATCAATTAATGCTGGGGTAAAGTCTTTACCAACAAACATATAAATTGATAAGAAAATAACAATTGCTAATAAGAAATTAGCTAAAGGACCACCAAATACAATTAAAGACCTTTGGTATAATGGCTTTGTTACAAATAATTTTTCTTGGTCTTCTTTGCTATATTTTTTAAGCAATTCCTCTTGGTCTGCTTGAGAAAATACATTTCTGTCACCAAAGAATTTTACATAACCTCCTAAAGGTATCCAGCAAATCTTCCAACGTGTTCCAGATTTATCATTCCAACCAATTAATTCTTTTCCAAAACCTATTGAAAAATCCGTAACTCCTACACCATATCTTCTGGCAAAATAATAGTGTCCATATTCATGAATAAATACAACAACTAATATTAAGATTATAAAAGGTATTATAAAATCGAACATAAATTATTTTTACAGTATCTTAGATTTATAAACAATGCGTTATTATTTAACAATTTTGTCATTTTAAAAGAGTTTTCCCTGCATACTGTGCTGGTACATAGTTTTCATATCATCGACTGTGAGTTTTTTAGGATTTCCTCCAGTAGATGGGTCAGCTAAAGCCATTTTTGACAATTTTTCAATGTCAAAATCTTTTTCATCTATAACCTCTGATAGTTTATGAGGAATATTTAATTCTTTTCTTAAACCTAATACCCAATTTAAAAATCCATCAAATGAAATATCTTTTAAATCTAAATACTCACAAAGTTTTATTATTCTCTGTTCAATTTCTTTTCTATTAAATGTCAAAACATAAGGCATAAATATTGCATTTGATAAACCGTGATGAATATTATTTAATGCGTTAACTGGATGACTTAACGAATGAATTGCACCTAGTCCCTTTTGAAATGCAGTTGATCCCATGCTTGCAGCAGTAAGCATATTCATTCTTGCTTCCAAATCTTTTCCATTTTTCACAGCTTTTAAAAGCCACTGATTAATTAATCTCATTCCCTCTAATGCAATTCCATCGGCCATTGGATGAAATCCTGGAGCACAGTATGCCTCTAGACAATGTGCTAACGCATCCATACCAGTTGCTGCAGTAATTTTAGGAGGTAAATCTAAAGTTAAAACTGGATCAAGAATTACAATTGAGGGTAAAAATTTTGGATGAAAAATAATTTTTTTTTCACTAGTCTTTTCATTTAAAATAACTGATGCTCTTCCAGTTTCTGAACCGGTGCCAGCAGTAGTAGGAACGGCAACGATTGGGGCTATTGTATCTTGATTTGCTTTGGACCAGTTATCTCCAATATCTTCAAATTCCCAAATTGATAAGGTTTGACCAGACATAAAAGCTATTGCTTTTCCAACATCTAAACCGCTTCCTCCACCGAAAGCTATTACTCCATCACATTTATTTTCTTTATAGAACTCAACACCCTGTTTTACGTTTGAGCCAGTTGGGTTTCCAACAACATTTGAAAAAACTTCAACAGCTAAATTTTCTTTTTTTAGCAAATTAATAGCATCTTCAATAATTTTACTTTTTACTAAACCATTATCAGTAACTAACAGTGGTTTATTGATATTTAGTTTTTTACATGCAGAACCTAAATCTTTGATACGATTTTCTCCAACCCACATAGTTGTTGGATAGTTCCAATTATAATTTTGCATAATGTACAGTTATTAAGACTATTTTTTTCTTATACCATAATCTTTAATTTTCCACACGACTAATGGTGCAAATGTAGCAACTATAAATGAAGAAAATAATAAGGATTGTGAAATAAAATCAGGAAACATATTTGTTGGAAAAATAATCCCTGCTAATATTGATTTTGAAAAATCTGGGCTTGGAAATAAAAGCAAACCCATCATCAAACCAAATAAAATTGAAATGTAAGCTTTTTTTTCGCTAAACGTTTTATTATAAAATCCATAAAAAACACTCATCACTGCTGCACAGCAAAGTAAGTCAGCTAATAAAAATAAATACAAAATACTTAATCCTTTTGATGCAACAACAAAGGCAATTATTGATAATATAATTATTATTTGTTTAGAAAATTTAAGATAATCCTTTCTACCTTTAAATACTTTATTTCCATCTACTATGATCAAACTTGAAACTGCATTAATTAAAGTATCGATACTGCTTACTGTTAAAGATATAGCTAGTATCACTATTATAATTGATAACTGAATTCCATTTTCATTCAATATAAGTGAAAAAAATGCAAGATCTGGAATAACGGTTTCATTTTGTGAAACCGCAATTAAGCCTGAAAATCCCATTACAAAAACTATTGGAAGAATAATTATAAAAGAAAAAATTAAACTTTTTTTCAATACATCATTATTTTTTGCAGCATATACTCTTTGCCAATTTCCTTGATGAAATAAATTTGTTGCAGCTACCGCTATAAAAAAAGTTAATCCAGCAGTAAAATTAGGCAAATAATTTGAGCTTAACAGATAAGGTTTATTTTGATTTATAAAATCAAAATTAAAATTTCCTGAATTTAATGAAAACAAATTTGAAAAAACAATTAATAACAATAATAAAAATATAACAAATTGAATATTGTCAGTAAAAAGTGACGCTCTTAGCCCTCCATATAAAGTATAGATTAAAGATGATGTTACGACTATGCCAGCTGTGATCCATAAACTTGTTCCTGAAATGTATTTAACTAAAAGAGAAACTGCGGTTACCTCAGCTATTAAAAAAATTGTCATATAAAAAATTGATAAAAATAAAATTAATTTGAATAATTTATTCCCATAACGTGATCTAATAACCTCAATTAAAGTTTTTCCTTTTGAATAATTTTTTCTAAATTTTTCTCCTAAATAAATTAATATGAATAAAGGAAATGCAGTACCTAATGCATAGCCTATAACAGCTCCAATACCTCCCCATGTTGCGGCTGATGCTGGTCCAAAAAGTATCCAGGCTCCTAAGGCAGAGGCCACTAAACTTGATGTTAACGAAAAGACTCCAACCGATCTATTTGCTAATAAATAATTGTTAAAACCTTGGTATTTTTTTGAATAAGATATTCCAATTACAATAAATAGTAAGCTGATACCTAGTGTTGTTAATATTGCTGTTGATTGATTTATTAAATTAAGTTGATCCATGTTCTCCCTTTCTGAATTACCGGACAGGTTCTAAGGGTATATCTCAGCCTTAAGGCACCCCTTTTTTTTTAACTCTTTATAGTATATCCCTTTTTTAAAACATATGCGACAACTGAAATGCAAAGAACTAAAAAGAAAATCATTGAGGCAATACTTATCCAAATATTAAAATCTGATGCTCCATAAAAAGCAAATCTCAAACCATTGATTAAATAAACAACTGGATTGAAATAAGTTACCATTTGCCAAAATGGAGGTAACATGTCTAAAGAATATAAACTGCCCCCTAAAAATACCATAGGGGTAATAACTAATGTTGGTATGATAGACATTTGTTCAAAATTAGAGCTAAGTAAGCCAATTAAAAAACCAAATAACGCGAATGTAAATGCTACAAGCACAAGTAAAAAGACCATTAATAAAGGGTGAAGAATTGAAACCTCAACAAAAAAGTTTGACGTAGCCAATATTACTGCTCCAATAATTAATGTTTTGGTAGCTCCAGCGCCAACAAAAGCTAATACCATTTCAAAAGTAGATATTGGTGCTGCAAGTATTTCATAAAGTGACCCATTAAATTTTGGAAAAAAAATACCAAACGAAGTATTACTTATTGACTGAGTTAATAATGTTAGCATGATTAAACCAGGAACAATATAAGAGCCATAACTAATGCCATCTATATTTTGAACATAGTTTCCAATTACTGAGCCAAAGACAATAAAATAAAGTGAAGTTGATAATACTGGAGATATTAATGACTGTAACAATGTTCTTCTAAATCGATCCATTTCATGAAGATAAATTGCTCTAAAACCGTAATAATTAATTTTCATTATTTTCCTTTACCAACGTAACAAATATTTTTTCAAGTGTACTTTCTTCTGTTTTAAGATCTTTAAGCTTCAATCCTTGATCTCTTATGTCTTGAAGAAGATTTGTAATTCCAGTTCTTTGTTTTTGAGTATCATATGAGTAAGTTAACGAAAGTTTATTGCCACTTAACTCAAGATCATATTTACTTAAACTTTCTGGAATAGTGTCTGTTTTTTCGTGTAAATCAATTCTAAGTTTTTTTCTACCCATTTTATTTAAAAGATCTTTTTTCTGATCTACTACAATTATTTCTCCATTATTTATTACTGCAACTCTATCTGCAATAGCTTCTGCCTCTTCAATATAATGAGTGGTTAAAATTATTGTTACACCACTTTCTCTTAATGCTTCTACTGATTTCCACATATCTTTTCTTAATTCTACGTCTACACCAGCTGTAGGCTCATCCAAAAATAAAATTGATGGTTTGTGGGATAAAGCTTTTGCAATAAGCACTCTTCTCTTCATTCCACCTGATAATTGTCTTAGAATATTATCTTTTTTATCCCACAGAGATAATTTTTTTAATACACTTTCAATATACCTTGGATCTGGAGCTTTACCGTATAATCCTCTTGTGAAAGAAACATTATTAAATACAGTCTCAAAGTTTTCTAAAGTTAATTCTTGAGGGACTAAACCGATCTTAGATCTAGTTTGTCTATAATCATTAATTATATCAAATCCATCAACATTAACTTTTCCAGATGAAGGTGTAACGATTCCACAAATGATACTTATTAATGTAGTTTTACCAGCACCGTTTGGTCCAAGCATAGCAAGTATCTCACCCTTTTTTATATTTAAACTTACGTTGTTAAGTGCTTTCAATCCGTTTTTATAAGTTTTTGATAAATTATTAATTGATATTAAATCTTGAGACATTCCGCATTTATATAGTTTTTTTTATTATTATTACAACATAGGGTTTATAACTAATTTTTTGACATTCTCCATATTTCA
This sequence comes from uncultured Pelagibacteraceae bacterium, assembly GCA_902594655.1. Lineage (GTDB taxonomy): Bacteria > Pseudomonadota > Alphaproteobacteria > Pelagibacterales > Pelagibacteraceae > Pelagibacter. The sequence continues at coordinate 1,195 of CACJMW010000014.1, read as the reverse complement.
CCATAATCACTTAACATTAAAATTTTCCCGTTTAGATCTTGTTTTATATCTCTAATTCTTCCAATTGTGTTTTTGAAAAGTATTTCTTCCTCGATAAATTTATTTTCCTCAAAATTTAATCTTCTTAACGATTGGTGTTTTAATGATGCTATCAATGCTTGCCCTTTCCATTCAGGAAATTCATTTCCGCTATATATCAAGCAAGCTGATGTTGCTATTGATGGAACATAATATTTAATTGGTCTATCATATCCAGGTAGCCATTCCGGACCTCCTGGTAAACCTGAATATTTAGTGCCACCCCAATAAAGTTTATCCCAACCGTAATTTCCACCCTTATTTACCTTTCCAAACCAATCTCCACCTCTTGCGCCATGATTTGTCATATAAACATTATTATCATAAGGAGACAAACACATGCCTTGAACGTTTCTAATGCCAATTTGATAAATTTCAGGCAACCAATCTGTTTTATCTAAAAACTTTGGATTATCTTTTGGTATCGATCCATTTGTTTTAATCCGAATAATGCTTCCAGGATGTTTAGTCGGATCTTGAGCTATTATTCCTCCACCTCTTTCTCCTGAAGAAATATAAATATCGTCTTCTTTTATCACTATTCTTGATCCAAAATGATATCCACTTTTAATAGAAGGTGTTGATCTAAATAAGTTTGAAAAATTTAATTCATTTTCATTATATTTTGCTCTTGCTAATGAAGTGGATGTAAATCCATTAGTAATATGTTCTGAATAAGTTACATAAACATAATTTTTTTCGAAAAAAATATCTAATAAACCTCCTTGACCATCCTCTAATACATCTAAATTATGTTTTATAGTCTTAGAGATATTTTTAACTTCATTAAATAGAATTATATTTCCTGGTTTTTCTGTAATTAAATATTTTCCATCATTAACAATAGATAATGACCACGGACTGTTAAGTCCGTCTTTAATTTTTGTTAAATTAATTTCAGCAAATACATTTGTGCTTAAAAATATAAATAAAATTAAAACCTTTTTCATTAATTGAAAAAAGCACCTCTTATTCTTAAAAGTTCTCTACTAAGATTTTTATTTTCTTTAAATGGTTTTCTTCCGTGAAGCCAAAAGTAATTATTTGCAATCACGCATGACCCTACCGGTAATTTGGTTTCTATTTTATTTTTGCTTCCTTCAAGTGCATCTGACAA
>CACJMW010000013.1 GCA_902594655.1 uncultured Pelagibacteraceae bacterium | reverse complement strand
GATTTAACAAATAAAAGTGACATTGCGATATATGCCCAAGCTTTAAAAAATTTAAATATCCATTTTTATGCAATCCTCTCATTTTTCTTGTTTAGATTTTTTGATATATTAAAACCTTTTCCAATAAGTTATTTTGATAAAAATTTTAAAAATAGTTTCGGTATTTTATTTGATGATATATTAGCGGGAATAGCTGCATCATTGATAATATTAATACCACTAATTTTTGCCTTTAATTAGATGATGAAAATAAAAAATTTACTTAAAATACTAATTAAAAAGAAATATAAGATTTCAGTAGCTGAATCTTGTACTGGTGGATTACTATCTAGTTCGATTACCTCAATAAGTGGTGCATCAAAAATATTTAATTTAGGTCTTGTTACCTACTCTAACCGATCCAAAATAAAAGTTTTGAAAGTAAATAAAAATATCATTAGAAAATATGGAGCTGTAAGTTATGAATGTTGCTATGCAATGGTTAATAATTTATCTAAAATCTCAAAAGCTAATATCAATATTTCAATAACTGGCATTGCTGGGCCTAATGGTGGCACTAAACAAAAACCTGTAGGTTTGGTTTATATTGGAGTTAAAAAAGGTAATAAAACACAAATAAATAGATGCTTATTTAAAAGTAAAAAAAGATCATCAATACAAAGAGCTACTGTTAAAAAAGCTTTAGATTTAATTCTTAGAATTGCCAAATAACTCTTCAGCTCTTTTTTGAAAAGCATCAGCTATTTTTTCTAGACCAAATTTAAATGATGCCTCCATTACAGTATTTAAAAATTTATTTTTAATTTCAAAATTAATATCAAAAGTAACTTCTGTAATTCCATTTTTTTTATCAGAAAAAGTCCAATTATTTGTAAGGTGATTTAAAGGACCGTCTATATTTTTAACATGTATAGAATCTTCCTTTTTATTAAAGACAACATCACTTTTATATGTATCTTTAAATGGACCTTTCCCAATAGTAAGATCTGCGATTATCTTAGTTAAATCACCTTCATTTTTATTTTCATATATTTTTGCATCAAAACAAAAAGGAACAAATTCTGGATAATTTTCAATATCTAAAACTAAATCTATCAGATCTTCTTTTTTACATTCAATTAATCTCTTAATTGAGGCTTTTGGCATTAATGATTTTGAACTCTGTTTTGTTTGAGTTTAGCAAAATCTTCATCTGCATGATAAGAAGATCTTGTTAAAGGAGATGAGGATACTAGTAAAAACCCTTTTGCTTTAGCGATATATCCTAATTCTTTGAATTCTTCAGGTGTATAATATCTAACTAATGGAAAGTGTTTTACTGATGGTTGTAGATATTGACCTATGGTTAAAAAATCAACATCAGCAGATTTTAAATCATCCATTACTTGTAAAATTTCATCTCTTGTTTCACCTAAACCAACCATTATCCCTGATTTAGTAAAAACTTTTTTATTAATCATCTTTGCATTTTTTAAAAGTTCAAGAGAAGCAAAATATCTTGAACCTGGTCTAACTTTTAAATAAAGACTTGGAACAGTTTCAATGTTATGATTGAAAACATCAGGGTTAGCATCTAATACTTTTTTATAAGAATCTCCTTTTCTTAAAAAATCAGGTGTTAAAACTTCTATAGTTGTATTAGGATTTGTTTTTCTAGTTTGGTTTATAACTTCATAAAAATGATTTGAACCACCATCATCTAAGTCATCTCTATCTACAGAAGTAATTACCACATGTCTTAAATCTAATTTTTTAACTGCTTGAGAAATTTTTATTGGTTCTAGTTTGTCTAATTTTCCTGGCTTACCAGTTTTTACATCACAAAAAGCGCATGCTCTAGTGCATGTGTCACCCATTATCATGAATGTGGCATGTCTTTTACTCCAACATTCAGTTATATTTGGGCAATTAGCTTCCTGGCAAACTGTTACAAGATTGTTTTTATTTACAATCGTTTTTGTTAAAAAAAATTCCTTACTATTGCTAAGCTTAGATCTAATCCAATGAGGTTTTTTTTTGATCGGATTTACAGGATTTTTTACTTTTTCAGGATGTCTTGGTCTAATCTGGTTTTTCATTTTTTTTTAACACATAAATTTTCTCACCATTTTTACTATAAATAAATTTCTCTCTAATTAGTATTTCAATGTAATCTTTATCTATATTTTCATTTAATAGTGAATTTTTAAATTCTAAATCAACTATACTTTCATTTAATTGCTTTTCTTTTATTTTCAATTGCTTTAATAAATTTTCTTTTTTAACAAGGGAAATTAGGCCACGTTCACCATCTAAAAGATTAAAGAAAAAATACAAAAACAAAAATGTCCCAATAATTAAGAAATAGTTTTTCTTGATTTTTTCAATCATAATCTGTTCATCTTGGCTTTTTTACCTAGGTTTTCTTCTATTCTCAGTATTTGATTATATTTTGCAACTCTTTCAGATCTACATAAAGATCCTGATTTTATTTGATTTGAATTTGTACCAACTGATAAATCTGCAATAAAGGTATCTTCAGATTCTCCAGATCTATGTGAAATAATAGTATTAAAGCCTATATTATGTGCAAATTTTATAACTTCCAAAGTCTCAGTAACTGTCCCAATTTGATTTAATTTGATTAAAATTGAATTTGAAGACTGATTTAAAAAACCAACTTTTAATCTCTCAAGGTTAGTAACATACAAATCGTCTCCAACGATTTGTATTTGTTTATTAGCATCTAACATAAACTTATTCCAAGAAAGCCAATCATTTTCAGCAAATGGGTCCTCGATTGATTTAATTTTATAATTTTTAATTATTTTTTTATACTCCAATATAGATTTTTTTACTGACTGATATTTACTAGAATGGATAGCATATTTATTGTTTCTAAATAATTCATTTGCAGCAACATCTAAACATATTGAAACATCCTTACCATTGACAAATCCTGACATTTTGATTGCTTGAGTTATTAATCTCAATGCATGAGCATTACTACTAATCATTGGTGCAAAACCACCTTCATCTCCTACAGATGTTGATAATTTAAGTTTTTTTAAAATTTTTCTTAAATTATCAATTACTAAAAAGCACATTTTAATTGCTTGTTTAAAAGATTTAGCACTATCTGGTCTAATCATAAATTCTTGTATTTGAAGATTATTATTTGCATGAGCTCCACCATTAATTATATTCATCATTGGAAAAGGTAATAAAAAATTTTTCTTTACTAAAAAATTTTTATAAAGAGGAATTTTTTTTATTTTAGCAGATAATTTTTTTACAGCCATTGAAACAGCAAGCATACTATTTGCGCCAAGTTTAGTTTTTTGTTTAGTGCCGTCTAATTTCAAAAGTGTATGATCAATTTTTTCTTGGTCATGAACATTTTTATTTATTAATTTTTTTGCGATGACTGTATTAATTATTTTTACAGCTTTAAAAACACTTTTACCATTATAATTTTTTTTATTATTATCTCTTTTTTCATGAGCCTCAAAACTACCTGTTGAAGCGCCCGAAGGGCAAATTGATGAACAGCTATAGTTTTTTGAAAAAACCTCTGCTTCTACTGTTGGATTTCCTCTGCTATCAAAAACTTGTCTAGCGAATACTTTAGTAATCTTGCTCATCAAAAATTTTTAACTAATCTATCTATCTCTATAATTTGAGTTAAAAGACTCTCTAATTTATTTAGAGGAACCATATTTGGACCATCTGATGGGGCATTATCTGGATCTTGGTGAGTTTCCATAAATATAGCAGCTACACCAACTGCTGATGCGGCACGGGCTAAGTATTCTACGAATTCTCTTTGGCCTCCACTTTTTTCTCCAAGTCCACCGGGTTGTTGAACTGAATGTGTTGCATCAAAAACAACAGGATAACCATTTTTAATCATGATTGGAATTGATCTCATGTCTGAAACTAAAGTATTGTATCCAAAGCTTGCTCCACGCTCAGTAACTAAAATATTATCATTACCTGAGTCTGAGATTTTTTTTGTAACATTAACCATATCCCAAGGGGCAAGAAACTGGCCCTTTTTGACATTTATTATTTTATTAGTTTTGGCGGCTGCAATAAGTAAATCAGTTTGTCTGCATAAAAAGGCTGGAATTTGCAAAATATCAACATGCTTAGAAACTATTTCGCAATGTTTTTCATTATGGACATCAGTTAGTACCGGAATATTTAATTCATTTTTAATTTTATCAAATACCGGTAAAGAATTTTCTAAGCCGACTCCTCTTTGTCCTTTGAGGCTTGTTCTATTTGCTTTATCAAAAGAGGTTTTGTAAACAAAACCAATATCTAATTTAGAAGTAATTTCCTTTATTTTGCCAGAGATATCCATTGCATGCTGTTCAGACTCAAGTTGGCATGGTCCAGCAATTAATGTTATTTTTTTATTATTTGCAATCTTAATTCCATTGCAATTTACAATTTTATTTAGCATATTTTTTTTTAGCAGCTTTGATAAATGATGAAAATAGTGGATGTGGATTAAAAGGTCTAGATTTAAATTCAGGATGAAATTGTACACCAATAAACCATGGGTGATTTTTAAGCTCTATGATCTCAGGAAGTCTATTATCTGGTGATATACCTGAGAAAATAAGTCCATTCTTCTCAAATTTGTCTTTATAAGAAATATTAACCTCATATCTGTGCCTATGTCTTTCTTTAATGGTTTTTGATTTATAAATTTTTTTGATTAAGGAGTTTTCTTTTAATTTTGCATCATATGATCCTAGTCTCATAGTACCACCCAAATCTCTATCTGTACCTTTAACTTTTTTACCATCTTTATCCCATTCATTCATTAATCCAACAATAGAAATTCCTTTTTTATCAAATTCACTAGAAGTAGCTTTTTTAATCTTTAATTTATTTCTTGCAAATTCAATTATTGCCATTTGCATACCGTAACAAATACCCAAAAATGGAATTTTGTTAACTCTTGCATATCTAATTGATCCAATTTTTCCGCTTGTACCTCTTTTTCCAAACCCACCTGGGATTAAAATTCCTGAAATATTTTTTAATTTATATTTAATTTCAGAAGTTTTTAATTTTTCTGAATCTATTCTGACAAGTTTTACTTTAATATTATTTGCAATACCACCATGTGTAAGTGCTTCATCCAAAGATTTATAAGCATCTTTTAATTCAACATATTTGCCAATAATAGCAATATTGACTTGTTTTTTTGTGTTGAGAATAATTTTATTAATTTTTCGCCAAGGAGTTAGATTGTTAGGTTTTTTTGATTTTATTTTAAAATAATTTAATACTTGTATATCTAATTTCTCATTAGCAAAACTAATTGGTGCCTCATATATTGTTTTTACATCTACGGTTTCAATTACATTTTTAATATCAACATTACAAAATAAAGATATTTTTTTTCTATGCTCTAAAGGAATAGATCTTTCTGATCTACAAATGATTATATCGGGCTGTATACCTATACTTCTTAATTCTTTTACAGAATGTTGTGTTGGTTTTGTTTTTATTTCATCAGATGCTTTTAGATATGGTACCAATGTCAAATGAATAAATAATGCATTTTTTTTACCTACATCGTTTGAAAACTGTCTTATCGCTTCTACGAAAGGTAAGCTTTCAATATCACCTACTATTCCACCTATTTCACAAATAACAAAGTCTTCTTTTGAAGTATCGTGTTTAATAAATTCTTTTATCCTATCGGTAACATGTGGGATGACTTGCACAGTTTTTCCAAGATATTTTCCTTTTCTCTCTTTTCTCAACACGTCGTTATAAATTTTTCCAGTTGTAATATTGTCTGTTTTCTTAGCTGTTACTCCTGAAAATCTTTCATAATGACCTAAATCTAAATCTGTTTCAGCGCCATCATCAGTTACAAAAACTTCTCCATGTTGAAATGGACTCATTGTTCCAGGATCAACATTTAGATAAGGATCTAATTTTCTTAATCTAACTTTAAATCCTCTTGATTGTAGCAAGTAAGCTAGGGATGCTGAAGAGAGACCTTTTCCTAGTGATGAGACCACGCCGCCGGTGACAAATATATATCGCGCCATGGAGTTATGTTATAGACCGATATTAAATAATTTCAAAGTATTAATTATTATTTTCAGGAATTTTAGGTGTCTCTTCTTGATTTTCCTCAATTTTATCCAATACAGAACCTTCTGGCTCAAGTTCACTTCTAGAAATAATAGTCAAAGATAAGCTGCAAATTATAAACAATGTAGCAATAACTGCAGTAGATTTTGTTAAAAAATTACCTGCTGATCTTGAGAACATGAAATTATCCTGAGATATACCTATCCCAAGAGCCCCGCCTTCAGATTTCTGTATCAAAACTAATACAACTAAAATTGCAGCTAAAATGATGTTTATTACTAGCAAAGTATTTTCCATGCGAACTAATTAATTGTTTTTTTTATTATATCAATAAATTTTTTTGAACTTTGAGAGGCTGAACCTACTAAAAAGCCATTAATACCAGTTATATTTTTAAGATTTGATATATTTTTATTATTAACAGAACCTCCATAAAGTATAGGCAATCTTAATTTGGTTTTTTTTGATAAAATTTTTTTTATTTTAATAACATTTAATTCTAATTCTTTATCTTTAGGAATAAGACCTGTGCCAATTGACCAAACAGGTTCATAGGCAATTATAATATTATTTAAATTTTTTATACCTTTAAGTCCTTTATTAATTTGTCTATTTAAAACAGAAAAAGTAATTTTTTTTCTTTTTTCCTTTAAAGTCTCACCGATACAAAATACTACTTTTAAATTTTTATTTAAAGCTGAACGAATTTTTTTATTTATATCTTCATCAGACTCACCTTCTATTCTATTTTCTGAATGACCTAAAATGACATACTTACAACCAAGATCTTTTAACATTTTTGGACTTACTGACCCTGTAAATGATCCATAATCCTCTACTACATGGCAATTTTGTCCACCTACAGAAATTTTTGTTGTTTTAAATTTATTAATAAAATTCTGTATAAGGGTAAAAGGTGGAAAATATATAATTATAGCATTTTTATATTTTTTTAATTTACTTAAATTGATTAATTTATTTAACGTATTTATAGAAGATAAGCTTCCGTACATTTTCCAATTAGCAATAAAATATATATTATTTGTCATAAACGATATTTTAATCTATAGATTTGTTTTTTAAAAAATCAATAAATAAAGATTTTTTTCTTATGATTAGTAAATTTAAAAGCATTACAAACTCTAAAATATCATGGGTAATAGTTGCTCTGATTGCAATACCATTTGTATTTTGGGGAATGGGAGACGTTTTTACAAGAGGAAATACAAATAATGTTGCTAAAATAAATAACGAAACAATTTCAATTAAAGATTTTATAGATCATATTAGTGTATCAAGACTAGATGAAAACGTTATAAGAGAAAATCTAGAAAATAATATTTTTGAAGAACTATTGAGTCAATTAATTTCTCAAGAATTAATGAAAATGGAGATACAAAATCTACAACTAAATTTCTCAGACAAAACTTTAAAAGATAAAATCGTAAATAATAAAATTTTTTTAGATGATAACAATAACTTTTCAAGAACTAAATATGAAAAGTTTTTGTTAGAAAATAATTTTTCCGCCTCACAATTTGAAAATAAATTAAAATCAAATGAATTACAAAAAGTTTTGTTTAATTATATTAATGGTGGATTAGTAATACCGAAATTTTTCATTAATAAAAAATTTATCGACGAAAATAGATTAATTGAAATTGACTTTGTAAACCTGCAAGAAAATTATAAAAAAGATTTTAGTTCAATTGAAATAGATGAATACATTAAGTCAAATAAAGAAAAATTAAAAAAGGATTTCATAAATTTTAGCTATGTAAAAATATCACCAGAAAATTTATTAGACGCTAATGAATATAATGATGAGTTTTTTAGGATTATAGATGATATTGATAATAAAATTCTGAATAACGTTGATATAAAATTAATAGCAAAACAGTATGATCTAAAATTGGAAGTTGTTAAAAATTATTATCCTTATGATAAAAAATTTGAGTTGATTTATTCAAAAAAGAACAGCACTAATGAGGTAAATTTAATTGATAATAACGATCATTATCTTTTATTTAAAATAAATAATGTTGAAAATAGATTGCCTGATATCAGCTCAAATCAATTTAGAAAAGAAATCAATTTAATTCTTAAAAATCAATTTAGATTTGAATATAATAAAAAACTTTTAGATGATATTCAAAATAAAAGTTTAAAATATGACGATTTAAATAATTTTACTAATTCAAATGGTGTAGAAAATCTTACAATAAGTTCCGTGAACGACAATACTAAATTTTCAGTCGATGCAATTAAATTAATTTATTCATTGCCTGAAAAATCATTTGTTCTAATAAACGATCCATTAAATAATATATATTTGGCATATATTAAAAAAATAGATATTGTTGACCAGATTGCACAAAATGATTTAAAAAATTATTTGTTAAAATCAAATAGTGAAATTAGAGATACTCTTTACTCAAGTTATGATATTTACTTAAGTGAAAAATACGAAATAAAAGTATTTCAAAATACTATTGAGAGATTAAAAAATAATTTTAGATAATGCTTAATAAAACAATTTCTGAATTTAAAAAAATTCATAGAAACAAAAAAAATCAAATTTTATACCATACAATTATATCTAATGGTTTAAAGGAGAGTGAAAATTTAATTAATAATTTTTTAATTGAGAAAAATAGCTTTATATTTGAATCAGTTGAAAAAGGTAAAATAAAAGGCAGATATACAATTTTAGGAAGAGACCCAGATTATGTTTGGGAATTTCAAGGAAGCAATTGTAAACAGATTATAAATAATAGCACAAAAATTTTAAAAGGTTCTCCTAAAAAAATAATTGATCACATTATTGAAAATTTCAAATTACATACACCAAAAGAGTTACCCAATATTAGTTCTATAATTTCAGGCTATTTTTCATATGATATTATTCGTTATATAGAAAAAATTCCTAATAAATGTAAAGATGATTTAAATATTCCAGATGTAAGGCTTATCAGGCCGAGATCGCTTATTATTTTAGATAACTTAGAAAAAAAAATTCATTTTATTAGAAATTTTTATAAAGAAGAAAAAGTAAAAAATTATGTTGAAACATTTAAAAATGTTAAATCTGGTATAGAGAATTTAATACTTCTAGCAAATAGTAAAAATTTTTATGAGAAAGAAGAAAAAAGATTAAAAGTAAAAGTCAAATCAAACATAAGTAAAAAGAGATTTTTAAACAATGTGATTAAAGCTAAAAAATACATAAAAAAAGGTGATATTTTTCAGGTTGTTTTAAGTCAAAGATTTAAAGCCAAATTAGAAAAGAGTCCAATTGAAGTTTATAAAAAGCTTCGAGTTACTAATCCCTCACCTTTTATGTATTTTTTTAATTTTGATGATTTCCAAATTATAGGAGCGAGCCCTGAAATACTTGTAAGATTAAGAGATGGTAAGATAACAATTAGGCCAATCGCAGGTACAAGGCCTAGAGGTAAAAATAAAAAAGAAGATATTTTTTATGAAAATGATCTATTAAAAGATAAAAAAGAATTAGCTGAGCATTTAATGCTTTTAGATTTAGGTAGAAATGACACTGGAAGAGTTTCTCAAATTAATACTGTCAGGGTTACTGAAAAATTTAAAGTGGAAAGATATTCGCATGTAATGCATATAGTTTCTAACGTTGTTGGAAAATTTAATAAAAAATATAGTAAATTTGAAACTTTATTATCTGGTTTTCCAGCTGGAACCGTGTCAGGCGCTCCTAAAATACGTGCAATGGAAATTATAGATGAATTAGAAACTACTAAAAGAAAAGTTTATGCAGGAGGAATTGGATATTTTACTGCGGCAGGTGAATTTGATACGTGTATTGCTTTAAGAACAGCTATTGTGAAAGATCATTTTTTATATGCTCAGGCGGGGGCTGGTATTGTAGCTGATAGTAAACCTATCAATGAATATATTGAAACAGAAAATAAAGCTAAAGCTTTAATTAAAGCGATGGAGTAAACTTGTGTCAAAAATTTTGTTAATAGATAACTATGACAGTTTTACATACAATCTTTATCATTACGTTTCTTCATTTAATAAAAATATTGATGTTAAAAGAAATGATAAAGTAAATTCAAAAGATATTATTGAAAATAAATATAAAAAAATAATTATTTCACCTGGTCCAGGAAATCCAAATCAGGCAGGTAATTGCCTAAAGATAGTAAATGAATTATATAAAAAAATTCCGATATTAGGAGTTTGTTTAGGTCACCAAATAATTGGACAAGTTTTTGGATCAAAAATTATTCAGGCTAAAAAACTTATGCATGGAAAAACTAGTTTAATACAAAATAAAAAAATCGGTATATTAAAAGGAATAAAAAGTCAGTTTACTGCTACCAGATATCATAGTCTTATTGTAGATAGTGCTAACTTATCTAAAGAGTTAATCGTAACAGCCACTACAGAAAATAATATAATAATGGGTTTAATGCATATTAAGTATCAAATTCATGGGGTACAATTCCACCCGGAAAGTATAAATACAAAAGTTGGTATGAAAATAATTGAAAATTTTGTTAAAATATAAAATGAAAGCTTCACTTCAAAAATTAAATGATAAAATCGATCTTAGTTTTGATGAATCCAAGGATATATTTAAAAAAATAATGAATGGGGAAGCTTCTGATGAAGAAATTTATGATTTTTTAACTTTATTATCTAATAAGGGAGAAGTTTCGAGTGAAATTGCTGCTGGTGTTTATGTTCTGAGGGAAAAATCTTTAAGAGTTAATATCGAAAATGCGATTGATACCTGCGGTACTGGTGGTGATGGGAAAAATACATTAAATATTTCAACAGCTTCAGCACTTTTATTAGCGTCTATGGGGGTAAAGGTAGCAAAACATGGAAACAAGGCTGTATCATCAAAATGTGGTTCAGGAGATGTTTTAGAAAAATTGAATATTAATATTAATTTAGATGCACAGTCAGTTGAAAACAATATCCACAAATTGAATTTTGGTTTTATGTTTGCACCAAATTTCCACTCAGCTATGAAATATGTTGGACCAGTAAGAAAAAAAATTGGTAAAAGAACTATTTTTAATATGATTGGCCCTTTAAGTAGCCCTGCTCTTGTTAAAAAGCAAGTTGTTGGAGTTTTTGATAAAAAACTTTTAAATATTTTTGCAAATGCATTAAAAGATTTGAAAATTACTACCGCATGGATTGTAAACAGTGAAGATGGACTTGATGAAATTTCTCCATATGCAATTACTAATGTATGCCAATTAAGAAAAGGAGAAATATCAAATATTTTAATTGATCCTACTGAATTAAAAATAAATACAAATGGTTTTGATACAATTTTAGGAAAAGATGCTGATTACAATTCACGAAAAATTATCGATATTTTCAAAGGTGAAGATAATGATTTTTCTATAGCTGTGTGTTTAAATGCTGCTGCGGGACTAATTGTTTCTGGAGAGAAAGATGATTTTAAAGAAGCATACCAAGAAACTAGAGATCATATTTTATCAGGAAAAACATTTAACCATTTAGAAAAAATCCAAAATGGAAGCTAATTCTTTAGATCAAATTATAAATAAAAAGAAAGAAAAATTAAATTTTTTAAAAAAAAAGATAAAAATTGAAGATTTAAAATACAAAATTGCTAAATTTGATAAATATATAGATTTCAAAGATAAAATATATTCAAATTTCATGAAAGGAAAATTTTCTTTAATTGCTGAGATTAAGAAAGCAAGTCCCTCTGCTGGAATTATAATTGATGATTATAATCCTGAAAAAATAGCTGCAATATACCAGAAAAATAATTCAACATGTTTATCAGTTTTAACTGAAGAAGATTTTTTTAATGGTAGTTTAGATCATATTTCTAAAATTAAAGAAAAAGTAAATCTTCCAATTTTATGCAAGGATTTTTTTATTGATAAATTTCAAATTCCATTATCCAAAAGTTTTGGAGCCGATGCTATACTATTAATTGTTGCAGCATTAAATCAAAATAAACTAGAAGAACTTTATAATACTGCTTTAGAATATGAAATGTCTGTTATAATTGAAGTTCACACTATTGAAGAAGCAGAAAGAATATCTTCATTTAATAATGCAATGATAGGTATAAATAATAGAAATTTAAAAACGCTTAAAACCAATTTAAATAATACATTTGAAATTTATAAAACTTTAAAAAATTTTGATGGAATTTTAATTTCTGAGAGTGGTATAAAAAATAAAGATGATATTTTAAAAATTTCAAATCAAACAAATATTAAAACTTTTCTAATTGGTGAATCATTATTGAAAAACTTAGATGATAACTCTATATTTTCACTCCTATAGTTAAAAACCCTTTATTTATAAGCCTTTTTTTGGTTGTATTTTAGTAAGAACTTTTATAGAACATACATGTACTTGATTTGTTCTATGTTAACAAAAAAACAAAAAAACCTGTTACTTTTTATAAATAAAAAAATTAGAGGCACTGGCGTGTCTCCTTCTTATGAAGAAATGAAGTCTTCTTTAAATTTAAAATCTAAATCTGGTATCCACAGACTAATTAGTGCCTTAGAGGAAAGGGGATTTATTAAAAGATTAGCTCACAAAGCTCGTGCCTTAGAAGTGGTAAAATTACCAGAAACTGCCTCTGCAAACGATATTTATAATTCTTTTTCACCAAGTGTAATTAAGGGTGGATTAAGTGATTTGAGTAAATCGAAAAAAAACGAAATATCTGTTTTAGGAAGTATTGCTGCCGGAACCCCTATAGAGGCAATTCAAAATGAAGTTTCAAGAATTCCTCTACCTTCAAATATTGAAAACAATGGTGAGTTTTTTGGTTTGAAAGTTAAAGGCGATTCAATGATAGAAGCTGGTATTAATGATGGAGATACAGTAATAATTAAAAAAGCTGATAGTGCAGAAAATGGAAAAATTGTAGTGGCTTTAATCGATGATCATGAAGCGATGTTAAAAAGAATAAGAATTAAAGGTAAAACTGTTGCTTTAGAGAGTGCGAACAGAAATTACGAAACAAAAATCTTTGGCCCAGATAGAGTTAAAGTTCAAGGTATTCTGATATCTTTATATAGAAACTTCAATTAAAATAGTCTACAAAATATCTATGAAAAAAGTTGCAACTCGTTTTGCTCCATCACCTACAGGTCCATTGCATATAGGAGGTGTCAGAACAGCCCTATTCAATTGGTTATATTCAAAAAATAAAAGTGGAACTTTTTATTTAAGAATTGAAGATACCGATAAAGAAAGATCAAAAGATGAGTACAAAGATCAAATTATAAACTCTCTAAAATGGATTGGTGTGGAAAATGATGGAGATGAATACATTCAATCTAAAAAAATTAATGATCACATAAATATTGCAAAAGAATTATTAAAAAATGGACATGCGTATAAGTGTTACTGCTCAAACGAAGAAATAGAGGAACAAAAAAAAAGAGCAAAGCAAAAAAAAGTTCCTTATATTTATGATAGAAAATGGAGAGATAAAAGTGAAGCAGAAGCTCCGATAAATGTTAAACCAACAATAAGATTTAAAAGTAAGATCGATGGAACTTCATTATTAAAAGATTTAGTGCAAGGAGATGTTGAGATTGAAAATAATACAATTGAAGATTTTATTATTTTAAGAAATGATGGAACACCTACATATAATTTATCTGCATCTGTTGATGACTATCAGATGAATATTACACATATAATTAGAGGTGATGACCACAAAATTAATACATTCAAGCAGATGCAAATTTATCTTGCGATGAAATGGGATTTGCCAACATTTGCACATATACCATTAATACATACAGCAGAGGGGAAAAAATTATCAAAAAGAGATAAGGCATCTACATTAGATGATTATTCAACAATAGGAATCATGCCAGAAGCATTGAGGAATTACCTTCTTAGACTAGGATGGTCATACAAAGATAAGGAAATTTTTAATAAAGAAGAAAGTATAAAATACTTTAATTTAGAGGGTATTGGCAAATCTCCATCTAAACTAGATATGAGTAGAATTTTGTCGATGAATGAACACTACATTAAAAATATGGATGAAAATGATCTTTATGACCAATTAAGTGCTTATTGTGAAAATTACAAACATAAAATACCAAATGAAAAATCAGAAATAATCAAAAATTCATTAAGGTTCTTAAAAAATAAAGCTAAAACATTAGAGGACATTTACAATAACTCAAAGTATATAATCAATGATGTTATTAATTTTAATCAAGAGGATTTAAAATTAATTGATGATAATGCTAAAAGAATTATTTCTGAATTCTCAAACAACATTAATAAAATAGATGAGTTTAAAAGAGATAACTTAGAGCCAATTATAGAAAATTTAATCAAATCAAATAATACAAATTTTAAAGGGGTTGGTCAGCCATTAAGAATTGTCTTAACAGGATCTAAATTTGGACCTGGAATATACGATATTATTATTTCTCTCGGAAAGGACGAAGTACAAAAAAGATTAAGCGTTCAAATAAGTTGAGATAACAGCAGAAGCTTCTTCAGATGATGAGGTTTTTGATCTAATATCGTTTAAAGTATTGTTAACTTGATTAATTTGTTTATCCATAAGTTCAGGATTTTTCAACAAATAAACAACTGATCTATAAATTTCTTTTGCATTACATTCATTTTGAATAAGTTCAGGGATAATTTCTTTTTTGTTTATTATATTTATTATATTTGCATATTTAGTTTTGACTAAAAGTTTAACTATTATAAAATTTAGATAGTTCATCTTATAAATTATTATTGATGGAATTTTTAAATTACATATTTCTAATGATACAGTGCCAGATTTTGAGACTGCAAATTTTGAATTAGATAAGATTTGCAATTTTATATTCTCATCTGATACAACATCAACATTTTTAAGATTAGATTTTGTTACTTTTTCTTTTATTAAATTTCTGTTTTGATCTGTGGCATGAAATACAAAATGATATTCCATAAATTTATTATTCATGAGTTTAACAAAATCGATTAATATAGGCAAAAGAATTGATATTTCTGATGATCTACTTCCAGCAAATAAAGATATTAATTTTTTATCAGTTTTAATAAAATTAGACAAATCTATTTTAAAGTTTTTTTTGTTTTCGAGCAAAGGGTGTCCTACGAAAGTATTTTTAATATTTTCTTTATCAAAATATTTTTTTTCAAAATTAAAAAGTAGAAGAACATGATCTAAGAATTTTTTAAATTTTTTAACTCTGCTCTCTCTCCAAACCCACACTTGTGGGGCAACGTAATGGATCGTTTTTATATTTGGATTGATTTTCTTCACTTTTTTAGCAACTCTTAAGGTAAAATCAGGACTATCAACAGTTAATAAAATATCTGGATCAAATTCAATTATCTTATTAACAGTCTCTTTAATTTTATTTCTAATCTTAAATATATTAAAAATTACACTTGTAAAACCGATATAAGTTATCTCTTTAAGATCGTATATTGATTTAATTCCTAATTTATTTAAATGAGTCCCACCCACGCTTAAGTATTCAATATTAGAGTGGTTTTTGTTTAGTTGAGAAATAATTGTAGAAGCCAGTTTATCTCAAGAAGCTTCACCAGTTAAAATAAATATTTTCTTCATTTTATATTTATGAACATTTTATTTTTGTTTGCATAATTGATGCACGCATTTTTTTCTAAAAAAATATGTTGTTTACTTTTTAATACTACACCTTTAAGTCCAGCCTTTTTGCTTAGTTTAAAGGTTTTTAATCCAACCGTTGGCAAATCAATCCTTAGATCCTGCTTTTTTTTAGGAAATTTAACTAGAACACCAATACTTTTTATTTTTTTAGATTTGCAATTTATAAGCATTTGTTCGGTGCCACCCTTTTTTTCAATGGCTATTACTTTTTTATTTCTTACAACTGTTCCCTGACTAAAATTATAATTTCCTAAACCGCCAAGTACTTTAATTGCTTTTTTAATATCTTCATTATCTTCTTTATTGGGTTTTATTTTAGAATAATTACCCTTTTTTAAACTTAATTCAGGATTAAACGTAAGAGAATTAATAGTTTTAATCTTTTGCTCGTTTAAAATTTTAATTATTTCTTTAAGTATCGCTGCATCGCCAAGTTTGGATGCTTTTATTATCCTTGGAATATAAAAAATACCTTTAATATCTAATTTTATTTTTGAAAATTTAGGTTTTGATACTTTTCCAGCAAATAGGACTTTTTTGCAATTATTTTCCTTTAAAATATTAATTATTTTTCCAAACTGACCTATTGAAGCGGCGTAGGATTTCTTATTTTTATTAAATTTTTTTGAGATTGTTAAATCTATTATTAGATATTTTTTTTTTCTTTCCTTTATTTTTTTAAGTATTTCTAATGGTAAATTTGTATCTCCAAATATTAAACCAATCATGTTACTCCTTGGAAAAAGGTGTACAAATAGATCTTTTTTTATCCTTATTTATAAATTCTATAACATTTTTAACTAATGGATTTTCCTTAAAAGCTCCATTAAGCTTATTAAGATTTTCTGAAAGATTTTTAGTTGCAAATATTTCTTTATAAGCTTCTAAAAGTCCTAATATGTCTTTATTTTCAAAATTTGCTCTTCTTAATCCTATTAAATTTAAACCTTGGAGATAATTTCTATTTCCTACTGATAGTCCATAAGGAATTACATCATGCAGTACACCTGTCATTCCACCAATCATTGCCATTTCACCTATTCTAGTAAATTGTTGAACTGCTGAATTTCCCCCAATTACTACATTGTTTTCTATAATGACATGTCCTCCCAAAGGTACATTGTTGGCTATGATTACGTTGTTGCCAACTTTACAATCATGAGCAATATGTGAGGAAATCATAAATAAACAATTGTTTCCAATTTCTGTTAAACCTCCCCCTCCAACTGTTCCCGGATTAACTGTAACATGTTCTCTAAATTTATTATTATCTCCAATTTCTAATAAAGTTTGTTCGCCATTATATTTTAAATCCTGTGGATCGTTTCCTATTGATGCAAATGGAAAAAAAATATTTCCTTTACCTATTTTAGTATTACCTGAGATATTAACATGTGAATGAATTATCACATTCTCGCCTATTTCTACGTTTGGACCTATTACTGAAAATGGTCCTATTTTAGCAGAGGAATGAACTTTTGCGTTTTGATCTACAATAGCTGTTTTATCAATCATTTGTTATCTCTGATAAAATTTTTTAAATTTTTTGCTGGGTAACCCATTACCTTTGAATTGTCTGGAATATTTTTGATTACACCACTACCACCGCCTATTTGAACATTGCTTCCAATTTTAAGATGTCCAGAAATTCCTGCTTGCCCACCTATCATTACATTGTTCCCTAAGACTGAACTGCCTGCAAATCCAACTTGGCCAGCAATAATACAATTTTCACCTATTTTAACATTATGAGCTATATGAATTTGATTATCTAAGTATGTGTTTTTCCCAATTATTGTATTAGATAAAGAACCTCTGTCTATTGTTGAGCCACATCCTATTTCCACATTGTCCTCTATAATTACTACTCCAATTTGTGGATATCTAAAATTTGATTTTTTATCTGGGAAAAAACCAAACCCTTTTTTTCCTATTACACTTCCATCTAAAATATGGACATTATTTTTAATTAATGAATTTCTAATTATTACGTTCGATCCGATCGAGCAATTATTACCTATTAATACATTTTTTTCTATAATTGTATTATGCCCAATTAAGCAATTAGATCCTATTTTAACGTTTTTTCCGATTAAAACATTTTTTCCAAATTTTACTTTTTCTTTAAATTCTGATTGATTAATATTTTCGACAGTATCATCAAAATCATCAGTCACAGAATCTGGATAAAAAATTTTTGTTATTTCGGCAGTATGTAATAAGACTTTATCAGAAATTATTGCTTTACATGAACTGGGTAAGTTAGATTTTAAAATATTAGTGGTCAGACAATAAGATGCTGTAGTTTTTTTTGCTAAATCAGAATAATTTTTTGAATGAAAGAATGTAATATCTCCTTTTTTAGCTGAATTAAGATCTTTGATATCATTAATTTTTTCATCACCAATATCTGGATTATTTAACTTAATAACTTTAAGTAAGAAGTTAATAGAATAAGGTCCTGTATTATTAAAAAATGGATTAAGCATCTATAAGTTTAATATCAAAACTTATTTTAAATGCTTATCAAGATTTATTGCTAATTATTTCCTATCAACAATTGTTGCTGACCATTGTGCATCAGCCATTTTTTTTCCATCTACGAACGCTTCACCTTTATATTTCCAAACTCTCCCATGAGATCTTATAGCCTCAATGTTTAATTCGAGTTTACAGTCAGGTATTACAGGATTTCTAAATCTAGCTTTTTCAACACTCATTAAAAAAACTAATTTATTTTCGTATTCCTTTTTATCTATTCCTGCAGCAGTCAGAGCAGCAGCTGCTTGACCGAAAGCTTCAACAATAAGTACACCTGGCATTACTGGCTGGTTAGGAAAATGACCCTGAACATAAAAACTATTTTTTTTAACATTCACTATAGCTGTTGCTGAAAATAATTTTTTTATATTTATCAATTCATCTATAAGGAGCATTGGCTCTCTGTGTGGTAGAAGGCTGATAATTTCTTTTTTGCTTAAACTTAATTTGTCCATATTATTTAATTTTAAAATTTCTAATTTTACTATTTACATTTTTTAAAATTTCATTAGTTAAATCTAGGCTTGATTTTCCTATTAACATTTGATTTGACGAAATAATAATATCAATTTTATTTTTTTCTGCATAGTCTCTTAAAACTTTGTTAATTTCAATTAAAAAAGAATTAGTAACTTTTTCTCTTTCTTTATTTAGTTGTATTGAACGTTGTTTATTACTGATATTAAATTCTTCAATTTCTTTTCGAATTAAAACAACTTTCTTTGAATATTCTTCTTCTTGCAAAATATTTTTTTGAGAAACTAAGGATTGTTCTTTATCTCGAATATTTTTTTCTTTTTTTTTTATATCTTTAATAATTTCTTCATTTTTTTTAGCAAAATAATTAGTAATCTTAACTCCAACATCAGATGTTTTAATAATTTTATCTAAATTAGCATAGGCTATTGTTTGAGAATAGGTATATGAAAAAAAGTTTAAAAATATTATTAAAAAGAATAAAATTTTAAAATTCTTCACTAGAATGTTGTACCTATATTAAATCGTACGTTTTCAGTTTTATCAGTTGAATTTTTTGTTATAGGTATAGAATATGATAAACTTAAAGGCCCTATTGGCGTGAACCAATCTAAAGCAATACCAGTAGAAGATCTTATTTTGCTATTATCATCAATAGAAGAACTATAATCAACCCCCCAAATATTTGCTGCATCATAAAATAAACTAATATCCAAATCTTGAATTTCTGTAAATAACCCTGGCAAAGTTGAGGTAAAATTAATAGCTGAACCATAATTACCTCCAATATATTCGCTTCCATCTTTGGGACCAATTTTCCCTGGCTCAAAACCTCTTAGTTTTTTTGATGGTATAAAAATTCTTTTTGTTATTCTAGCATCATCATTTGATAAAGAGTTTGAGGATGCTGTGAAAAAGCTAAATGAAAACACTGTATTATTTTCTGTTTGAAAATATTTTGAATAATTAACTTTATTTATTAGCGTGAAATCTTCAGTATATAAAGGTGCCTCTTGTGAAAAAATAAACTTGTATCCATCTGTTGGATTAAAATTTTGATTTAGTTTATTTAAAGATATTGCGTAATCAAAAACTACATCAAAATAGTTTCCTTCTTGTTTTTTTTTTGCAGCTGACGCCTTGGCTGTTGTATTAATATCTTCATAAGAAGTGGAAATAGTCGGTGAGAAAAATATATCTCTATATTGCTCATAACTTGTACCAAAACTAAACCCAGTTTTTGATGTTTCGTATCCAAATTTACTTAAGTTATCTATCTCTGAACGCTCTATACCTCTATTAAAAGATCTATTAGAATTTTTATAATTTGGCTCATTTAAAAAGAGTTTACCGGTCAGTGATTTATCGGTAATACTTAAATTGCTTCCTAGTTTAATACCTTCTCCTAAATAGTTATTTTCACTTATGCCAAAACTTACACTTGATCCGCTAGTACCTGTGCCTGCTCCTGCAAAAATTTCACCTGTAGGTTGCTCTTCAACATTTAAATTAATAATTTTTGTCATTTTCTGATCGTTAGTCTCAATATTTGATTCAACTTTTTTAAATATTCTTAAAGCTTTGATATTGTTTATAGATTTATTTACTAACAATTCATTAAACGGATCACCCTCATCAGCAAGCAATGAATTTCTTAACACTCTCTCTGATGTAATAGCATTTCCAACTATATTGATTTTATCAATATAATATTTTTTAGAGTCCTTTAAATCAATTGATATGTTAATTTTGTTATTTTGAACAATTTTCTCATTATAAGATGCACTGATAAAATCATAATTATTATTTAATGCTATTATATCAATTTCATCTAATATTTTTTCAATTCTATTGAGAGAATATGATTTTGTCTCAAGATCTTTTAATAAAATTTGTAAATCAGAAAAATCGTTTTTATTATAATCAATAGGTACATTTAATTCCAATTTATTGAAATAATGTTTCTCACCTGCATCTATGTTAAAGACAACTTCAAAATTTTCTCCCTCAATAATTTGTGCAAATGAACTATTAATTTTCGCATTATAATAACCATTATTTTTATAAAAATTTTTCAAAAGATTTTCATCTAATTTAATTCTTTGTATATCGACATTTTTTTTGGAGGAAATAAATTTCCAAAACTTCGATTCTTCAGAAACAATTACTTTTCTTAATTTATTATCTTTAAAAATTTTATTTCCAATAAATTTAATATTTTTGATTAATGCTTTTTTTCCGAGGTAAATATCATAAATAATATCAACAGTATTGTTATTATTTTTTTTTACACTTGTTGTAACTTCAGAAAAATAATACCCATTAAATCTCAAAGAATTAATTATTCTATTTTCGTCTTCCTTAATTTTATTTTCAACAAAAGAAGATTTTTCCTTTTGAGTTATAATTTTTTGTATTTGTCCGATAAGAGATTTTTTTTTTATTCCCTTAAATATTAAAGATTGAATTAAAGGATTTTCTAAAACATCTATATATAAAATATTTCTTTCAAAATTAATGGAAATATCTTTAAAGAAAGATGTTTTATATAAATTTTTTATTATTATATTTAAATCAGACTCATTAATATTGTCATTAAGTTTATATCCAGTAAATATTTGTATAGTTTGATTTGAGATACGATCATTTCCAGAAACTTTGAACTCTTTAATTATATCTGCGTGCAATATATTTATAAAAAATAAATTAATAATGCTGAAGAATGCAAATTTTTTTAAAATAGATGTTTTATTTGATATATTCATTTACAATTTTTTTTGCAAAATCTCTTACATTTAAAATTTGTTTTACTGATTTGGGTCGGATCTTATAGTATTTCTTAAAAACTTTAAATTTAATTATTTTCATTAAATAAAAGGACAAATTTTTATATTTTATTTTGTTATCCAAAAATTTGTGAACTAATTCATCGTTTACTGATACTAAAATTGTTTCAAATAAGCTATCTTTTTCAGGTACCATATTCAAAATCCCTAAAAATTTAAATTTTTTCACATTTGGTTTGGATAGGTTTATGCTGTTTAATTTGTTGATATCTAATTCCTTGGTTTGATATTTTTTTCCTGAATTTTGAGATTTATAAATTGAATTAAAAATGGGTATATCCATTTTTGTTTCATGAGCTAATAATTTAATTGTTCCATTATTAAAAATTATTATTGCATGGATATAAGAATTAGGATTGATCAGAACATCAACTTTATTCAAATTAAGATCAAAAATTTTTTTAGCTTCAATGACTTCAAGAACTTTGTTCATAAGTGTTGAGGAATCAATTGAAATTTTTTTTCCCATTTTCCAATTAGGATGTTTTAGAGCTTCTTTCACAGTTACATTTTCATTATTTTTTTTATTTAAAAATGGACCACCAGATGCAGTAATTATTACTTTTTTTATTAATGATTTTTTTTTATCATTTATAAGCTCAAAAATTGAGAAATGTTCAGAGTCAACTGGAATGAATTCAGTCTTATTTTTAATTAATTCCTTTTTAATTAAATTCCAGCCACAAATTATTGACTCTTTGTTCGCAA
>CACJMW010000012.1 GCA_902594655.1 uncultured Pelagibacteraceae bacterium | reverse complement strand
TATCGGCTTCGCTGGTAATAGTCTCAGGTACATTATATAATCTAAGTTCAGGATAAAATTTCAATTCATTATTATTTTGTATTACATGAATTTCTGCTTTTAGAGAAGTAAAGTTATCAATTTCAGTTTTTGATATATTTTTAAATTTTAATAAGTAGTTAGATAATTTTTTTTCTTCTCCTTTTTTTAAGTTAACTGAAACCTCTTCACTAAATAAACTATTTAAAATAATACTTATTATTAGTGTGCTAAATGCCAAATGAGAAATTTTTTGAGATATTTTCAAATTTTTATTTTTTAAATCAGATATTGAAATAAAAAATAAATATAAAGCTGAGGAAATAAGAAGTGTTGAATATAATACTTGAGTGTTAAAATTTCTTATAATTGAATACGAAATAAGTATTGATAAAAATAATAATACTATATTTGTTAATTTTATCTGAATTTTTTTATTTTTTATCCAATCTAACTTTGGACCTAAGGCCATTATAAATAAAAAAGGAATTAAAAAAGGAATTATTAACTTATTGAAATAAGGTGGGCCAACTGAAATTTTTTCTGTTGTAATTGCCTCTAAAAAGATTGGATAAATTGTACCTATTAAAACTACCGCAAGAAAGTACATCATAAACCAATTATTAATTATAATTGCTGACTCTTTACTAACAAGAAATGATTTTGAGAATGTTTCAATTTTATTAAATTTAAAATATATAAATATAGAAATTAGAATTAAGATTGTTAGAAAAATTAGAACAAATAAACCTCTTTCAGGATCATTTGCAAATGTGTGGACTGAATTCAAAATTCCAGATCTCACTAAGAATGTTCCGCTCATGCTTAAAATAAAAGTACTAAGTGCAAGTATAATAGTCCAGGACTGTAGGTTTAATCTTTTTTCTAACACAGAAGTGCAATGTAATAATGCTGTTAAACAAAACCAGGGCATGAGAGATACATTTTCTACTGGATCCCAAAACCAAAAACCTCCCCAACCTAATTCGTAATATGCCCATACTGATCCCAACATAATACCTATTGTAAGGAAAATCCAAGAAACTAATGTCCATTTTTTTAAATCATTTGCCCAATCTTTATTTACATACCCACAAACTAATGCTGCTAGTGATGATGAAAAGATTATAGATGAACCTACATAGCCCAAATATAAAATTGGTGGATGTATTGCTAATGCTGGATCTTGTAAAATTGGATTTAATCCTAATCCCTCAATTGGTGTTGGTATAATCAATTGAAAGGGATTTGATGTAAATATAATAAATAATAAAAAACCCAGAATAATTATCTGTTGAAAAAAAATTGTTAAAATTCTAAATGATTCTAAAAGTTTTTTTGATTTAAAAAAGAAAATTAAAATAAATAAACTTAAAACTAAGAGCCAAAGCAACAGACTTCCTTCATGATTACCCCATGTTCCTGATATTTTATAAAATAATGGCTTTGAAGTGTGTGAATTATTATAGACAGCTAAGTTACTAAAGTCTGAATTTAAGAAAGCAAATATTAATGTTGAAAAACTTATGCAAATTAAAAAAAATTGTAATGAAATTATTCTAAATACAATTAATTCAAAACTCGTCTTAGATTTAAAGTTCTTAAAACTTATAAATAATAATATTAATGATGTAATTAAAGCTAAAATTAAGGAATAGTTTCCAATTAAATTTAACACTTTATTTTTCCTTTAACGCTTCTTTAACTTCAGGTGGCATATAATTTTCATCATGTTTAGCTAAAATTTTTGATGCATTTAAAAAATTTTTATCTTTTAAAAAACCTTCAGCCACTACCCCCTTTTCTTCAGAAAAGAGATTTGGTATTACTCCTGAAAATTTTACACTAATTTCGCTTTTTAAATCTGTTATAATAAAGTTTATTTGATCTGAACTCATAGAAACTGAATTTTTTTTAACCATACCTCCAACTCTATATTTTTTGTTATAATCAATTTCCCCCAATTCTTTAATATCTGATGGAGAAATGAAATATACAACATTATCTTCTAAAGATTTTAAAACTAAAAAAACAGTTAGTATTAATACGGCTAATATTAATGAAATAAATAAAAACCTTAATTTAACCTTTTTACCATACATGAAATATTAAAGTTAAATTTTTGAGCCAGAATTTTTCAAAATTTCTTTATGAATTACTTGATTAATCGCAACACTATATTTTTCTTCTGGTAATGATAAGAAGTTTTCTTCAAATCTTTTTTGCTCTTTTTTTAACTGTAAACTTATAATGAAATATAAACTTATAAAACTTATTAATGTAAATGCGAATGCAGACCAAACATAAACTCCAAAACCATTCATTAAAATTAGATCTGATATCATAGTCTTTTTAATCCTTTGTTTTTAATTTTTATCAGTTCTGTATTATATTTCATTAAAAAAATCAAAACTGAAAATAGTGCAAATGCCGCAGTCATTATGAGAAGTGGTACTAACATTGATGAGTGTATTGCTGATTTTTCAGTTAAACTAATCGAGGCAGGTTGATGTAAAGTGTTCCACCAATCCACAGAAAATTTGATTATGGGTATATTTATCGCTCCAAAAATAGCAATTATTGAAGATATTTTATTTGCTCTATCTTGGTCCTCAAAAATCCTAAAAGATAAAAGATAAAGAGCAAAAATAAAAAATAATATTAACATAGATGTAATTCTAGCATCCCAGGCCCACCATGTTCCCCAGGTTGGTTTTCCCCAAATTGATCCTGTAACTAAAGCAATTAATGTAAAAATTAATCCTGATGGAGCTAAGCTTTTAGAAATCAAAATAAAATTTTTATTTTTAAAAATAAAAACTGAAAAAGATAATAATGCAATTGTAGAAAATATACCTAAAGATATCCAGGCTGCAGGTACATGAACATACATAATTCTTACTGAATCTTTTTGTAAATAATCTTCAGGTGATAAAAATAATGCTTCGACCAGGCCTATGCTGAGAACTAAAATAAAACAAAAAAAAACAATTTTTTGTAAGGTCGAATTTAGTTTAAATATTCTGTAAGGATTAAAATAATCAAACATATTTATTATAATATATTATATGGAAATATTATTTTAAATCACTTTGATCAAGAGCTCTGAGGGAGATAAATAGGGAATGTTTGAACTCCTGATCAAAGATTTAATATATATAAAACTAATGTTTGTCTTTGGTTTGTATTAAATGTGTTTAAATATTGGCTGATATGGTTAATTCGAAGGTTTAAAGTAGCTTGATCCCTTTTTGCCACTAAAAATTTCATTTATTAACGGATGCTGAATTGGATCCCCTGAGACGTCTGGCAATAAATTCTGCTCTGACACATATGCTTCATATGTAATTTCCTCATTTTCAGCTAGTAAATGATAAAAAGGTTGATCTTTTCTAGGTCTTACGTTTTTTGGAATAGATTGGTACCATTCCTCTGAATTATTGAATTCAAAATCTACATCATAAATAACACCTCTAAAGTCAAAGTGTTTATGCTTTACTACATCTCCAATTGAAAATTTTGCTTTTTGAATAGACACATTGTTAGTATGGGTATTTGAAAAAAAAAATCAATAGAAAAAATGCTAGCTATTTGCTAAGTTGTTAATAAATACACAGTGAATAAATCATTTGTAAAATTTGTCACAGACTTCGGACCTCTGGCTATATTTTTATACATATACTATAGTAGTGGTAAAGACATTAAAGTTGCATTAGTTCCATTTATTGTCGCCACAATAGTCGCTTTGATTGTAGTTTGGTTATTAGAAAAAAGAGTTCCAATGGTTCCTTTATTGGGTGGAATTCTAGTAACCTTTTTTGGTGGTTTAACAATATATTTCAATAATCCCATTTTTATTTATGTTAAACCAACAATTATAAATATTCTTTTTGGTTTGGCTCTTTTATTTGGAAATTATTTTACGAATGAGCCAATACTTAAAAAAATTCTTGGAAATGCTTTACAGTTATCTGAAGATGGATGGAAAATTTTAAACAAAAGATGGATGTATTTCTTTTTTTTATTAGCATTACTGAATGAAATCGTATGGCGGACTCAATCTGAGGAGTTTTGGGTAAATTTTAAAGTTTGGGGACTCTTGCCAATAACTTTCATTTTCACTGCTTTTCAGGTTGGATTAATTAATAAATATAAAATAAATGAATAAACACTTGAAGTTAGTCGTTAATAATCCTCGAATAAATGAAAAATCAAATTATTTTTTTGAAAAAGATGAACTAAAAATAATTTTAGATCTATATGCTAAGATGGTATCGAACGGATCTTGGAAAGATTATGGGCTGAAAATATCTAGCAAACAAGTAGCTTTTAGTGTTTTCAAAAATTCTTCTGAAAATGCTGTTTATAATATTTGTAAAAATTTTAAGCCAGTAAATAAAAGTTTAAAGTATTTAATTACAGATACGAAAGGTAGGGTTTTAAAAAATTCTTATTTTCTAGAAAACTTGATAAAAAATACTAATTGGAAAAAACTTTAAAAATTATCTTCTTTGACCGAATAATCTTAGCAGCATTATAAATAGGTTAATAAAATCTAAATATAATGTTAATGCTCCCATAACAGCCTTTTTGCCCATTACTTCCCCACTATCTGACGAAGCATACATATTTTTAATTTTTTGAGTGTCGTAAGCTGTTAATCCAACAAAAATTAAAACACCTAAAATAGATATTACAAAATACATCATTGAAGATTTAAGGAATATATTTACTAATGATGCAATAATTATTCCAATTAAACCCATAAATAGAAAAGAACCAAGTTTTGTTAAATCTCTTTTCGTAGTATAGCCATAAATACTCATAGCTCCAAACGTTGCAGATGTTATAAAAAATACTCTTGTAACACTTAGGCCAGTATAAACTAATAGTATTGAAGATAATGAAAGACCCATCAAAGCTGCAAATACCCAAAAAGTAGTTTGTGCTTTTGATGAACTCATTTTATTAATTCCAAAGCTCATATAAATCACAATTCCTAACGGGGCCAACATTACCAACCATTTTATACCTGATAAATAAATGGTATTTCCCATTTGAGTTAGAGCAACTATCGATCCGCTCGTATCTGTAACTACTGACATTTTAAATGTAATAAGTGCTACTATTCCTGTAAGCAGAACACCAGTGGCCATATAGTTATAAACCTTTAGCATATAAGCTCTTAGGCCTTCATCCATTACAACCGTTTGTTTGGCTGTAGTAGATTTATTTAAAATATTTTGTCTATTGAAATCCATAATAGTTATATAATAATATTTTAGTTTATTTTCAAGCGGTCAAAAGATAAATAACAAATACTGAAATAATTATGAATTACAAGAATTTGGGTAATACAGATCTAAAAGTAAGCACAATTTGCCTTGGCACAATGACCTATGGTGAACAAAATACAGAGAAAGAGGGTTTTGAACAGATGGATTTTGCTCTAGATAATGGTGTAAATTTTTGGGACACTGCAGAATTATACTCAGTACCTCCAAGAGAAGAAACTTTTGGATATACAGAACTAATAATTGGAAAATGGTTTGAAAAAAACAAAAAGAGAGACAAAGTAATATTAGCAAGCAAAGTTGCAGGACCAGCAAGAGACTATTTAAGAAATGGTGAGAATAGTTTTGTTGGAAATAATCTACAAGAAGCATTAAACGGTAGTCTTAAAAGATTAAAAACTGATTATATAGATTTATATCAACTACACTGGCCTGAAAGAAATGTGAATAGTTTTGGAACATTAGGTTATAAACATAATGAAGATGAGGATGAATGGAATAAAATTGAAGATGTGTTATCAGAATTACAAAAATATATTAAAGCTGGAAAAATAAGGTATGTTGGATTATCTAATGAAACTCCGTGGGGTGTAAATAAGTTTTTGCAGTTATCAAAAGAACATAACTTGCCACGAATGATGTCAATTCAAAATCCTTATAGTTTATTAAATAGAAGTTATGAGATTGGTTTAGCTGAAATTTCAATTAGAGATCAAATAGGATGTTTGGCTTATTCCCCATTAGCATCTGGGTATTTAACTGGAAAGTACAGAAATGGAAATCTTCCAAAAGGATCAAGAATTGAGAGAGATGGTAATTTTTGGACAAGATATAATAAACCAAATGCTGAAAATGCAATCGAAGAATATTATAAAATTGCTAAAAATCATAATATTAACTTTGCACAAATGTCTATAAAATTTTGTGAAATACAACCATTTATGACATCTATAATAATAGGAGCAACGACAATCGAACAGTTGAAAGAAAATATTGAAAGTGTAAATATAAATTTAAGTAACGAATTAATAAAAAATTTAAATGAAATACAAAAAATTTATCCAAATCCATGCCCATGATTAAAAAAATCATATTTCTATTAATTTTTTCAAAACTAGTAATAATAACTAATGCCTTTTCCCAAGAAGTTAAAAAAATAGGAAAATATAAAGATTGGGAGACAATTGTGTTTATTGACGGTAATAATAAAGTTTGTTTTGCACAATCAGTTCCAGTTTTACAAGCACCCAAAAAAAATCAAAGAGATGCTAGGCTATTTGTAAGCTTTAGGCCTAATGACAAAATTACAGATGAGGTTAGTATTACATCTGGATATGAATATAATAATCAAAATTCAATTACAGCGACATCAGGCAAATCTAAATATAAATTTGATATTGCTCAGGAAAATTTTGCCTGGATATCTGAAAATAAAGTTGAAAAAAAAATGATCAAAACTTTAAAAAAAGGATCTAGAATTATGGTTACAGGATACAATAAATCTGGCTCACAAACTATAGATCATTATTCACTTTTAGGTTTCACTAAGGCATATAATTCTGCAAAGAAAAATTGCTCTTAAATAAATGTCTAAAAAGATTGTACTCGCTTATTCAGGAGGTTTAGATACCACTATTATATTAAAATGGTTACAACAAAATTATAAAGCGGAAGTTATTGCTTACACCTCTGATATCGGTCAAGAATTAGACAAAAAAAAAATTATTAAAAACGCCAAAATGCTTGGTGTTAAAAAAATAATTATTAATGATTTAAAAAATACATTCGTAAAAGATTATGTTTTTCCAATGATTAGGGGGCACGCTATATATGAAGGCGTTTATTTATTGGGTACATCTATTGCAAGACCATTAATTGCTAAAGATCAAATTAAAGTTGCAAAAAAATATAAAGCATATGCAGTATCGCACGGATCAACAGGAAAGGGGAATGATCAAGTTCGATTTGAATTAGGTTATCATTACTTTGGACCAAAAATAAAAGTTATAGCACCTTGGAGACTTTGGAAATTAAAATCAAGAACTGATTTGATTAATTATGCAAAAAAATATGGAATTCCAATTCCAAAAGATAAAAAAGGAGCCCCGCCTTTCTCAGTAGATGATAATTTATTTCACACTTCCACAGAAGGTAAAGTTTTAGAGAATCCAAAAAACTCAGCACCAGAATTTATATTTCAAAGAACTACTTCACCTGAAAAAGCTCCAAATAAACCAACGTATGTTACAATAAATTTTAAAAATAGTGATCCAATCGGATTAAATGGAAAAAAACTAACACCTGCAAAACTTCTAGAAAAATTAAATCAATTGGCTGGAAAAAATGGAATTGGAAGAGTAGATTTAGTTGAAAATAGATTTATTGGAATAAAATCAAGAGGAGTTTATGAAACACCAGGTGGAACTCTTTTATTAAATGCTCATCGAGCGATTGAATCTGTAACTTTAGATAAAGAAACAATGCATAAAAAAGATATGATAATGTCTAGATATGCAGAGTTGATTTACAATGGCTATTGGTATTCAAAAGAAAGACTTAAACTTCAAAAAATTGTTGACCTAAAAAGAAATAAAGTAAATGGGTCAGTTAAACTAAAACTTTATAAAGGTAATATTGCTATTCAATCTCGAGTTACAAAAAGCGGCGCTTATTCAATGAAAAAGGTTTCATTTGAAGAAAATAAAACTTTTAATAAATCAAACGTTGAAAGATTTATTAACTTTCACAAAAATAAGCTAAGATAAGGCTTTTAAGTGGACAATTTGTCATTTGTATAAATCAACTTTTAAATTATTCATAAAATATGGAAGGTATTAAAAATTGGTTAAAAGACTCAGCTAACATACTATTTGATGATAGCAGAAATGATCTAAGGGCATTACCTAAAACTGTGAGATTACAAATTTTACTGGTCTTAAGTTTTATTTGGTCCACAGTTTTTAGTTTATACATATTCTCTTACACTACATTCGCTTTTGGTTGGGCTGGAACTTTTATTGCTCACATAGGTTTAATTTTTGCAGTTTATTATACTTTTAAACAATTTCATAAAGCAGAGAAAAGTTCTGTTAGTGTATTTAAATCTAAGAACTATGATCCATCTAAAATTATGGTAATAATATTTGTAATTTTATTCATGTTCGTATTTTCTAAAGGTGTTGAAGTTTTAACTAAAACTAATTCTTATTCTATTCCATATGATGGACCGGCAAAATCAGCAATTGAAAAATGGCTGCCGTTTACAAAAGGTGATTAATGGACAAGATAACAAAAAATTTACAATTCATTTTACTTAGCATAATTTTAATTAGTACGGTCATAGCTGTTGGAATAGAATTAAAAAGAATGATCTTAGAACAATCTGTAAATTTAGCAGATCTACTTTTAATGTTTCTTTACTTAGAAGTTATGGCAATGGTAAGAGTTTTTTGGAGCCAACAATCTATTAGTATTACATTGCCTTTATTAATTGCTATTACCGCACTCGCACGATTTATAATATTACAAGGCAAAGAAATGGATGCTTCTGCACTGGTTTATGAAGCAGTTGCAATTGTTTTAATTGCATCAGCAATTGTAATTTTAAGACTAAGGCATAGCGACAAGTTAGGACTTAAAAATAAAAAATCAAAGTAACATTTATGAATTTTAAAGCGTCAAGAGCTTCGGCTGTTGAGAAATTAGAAAATTTTGTAGAAAATAATCTTGTAGATTATTCAAAACAAAGAAATTTTGATTACGGTCCAGATAAAAGATCAAATGTCTCATGTCTATCACCTTATATAACTCACGGTGTGATTAACGAACTAGAGGTTATAAGAAAATCATTAAAAAAATTTTCTTTCATAAAAAATGAAAAGTTTATTCAGGAAGTTCTTTGGAGAACTTACTGGAAAGGTTGGTTGGAATTAAGACCAAATGTATGGTCTGATTATTTAATAGAATTAAAAAAAATCAGAGAAGAGTTTAAAGATAATAAAATTTATATTAATGCAGTTGAAGGAAAAACCAATATCGAATGTTTTAATTATTGGGTAAATGAGTTAAAGAATAACAACTATTTACACAATCATACAAGAATGTGGTTTGCAAGCATTTGGATTTTTACATTAGAATTACCATGGCAATTAGGTGCAGAGTTATTTATGCAACATCTTTACGATGGAGATGCTGCATCCAATACTCTTGGATGGCGATGGGTGGCTGGTGTTCAAACGCAGGGTAAACATTATTTAGCAAGCGAATGGAATATTAAGAAATTTACTAATAATAGGTTCAATAATATTAAGTTAAACAAAAACACCTCTCCAAAAATTTCTGAAAAAACTTATTCAATTATTAAACAAGATTTTAATAATCCAAAAAATATTGAGGATAAAAGTTTATTAATTTTTGAAAATAATTTATCTTTTGAAAACACTGATTTTAAAAATAGAAAATTTAAAAAAATATATTTAGTTTCAAATAAAAACCAAAACAGATATATTAAACTTAGTGAAAAAGTTGAGAAATTTAAATTACTTCTTATCAGTGACCAAGAGCAAAGATTAAAGGAACAATCTATTGATTGTAATTCTATAGATATCAGTGAAATTAAAAATATAAATGAAAATTATGTTGCATTATATCCAACTGTAGGTGAAAACCTAGATTACTTAAACTTAAATAGTTTAGAAATAAATTTTTTATATAGAAAGCTTGATCAATATTCTTGGCAATACTGTAATAAAGGATTTTTTAATTTTAAAAATTATATTCCAAAAATTATTTCAACATTTAACTAAGCTTAGAGCACTTCTTGGAACAATATTTTACCCTTTCCCAATTAAGCTTCCATTTCTTACGCCAAACAAAAGGTCTTTTACAAACAGGACAAATTTTTGAGGGAAGATTTTCTTTTTTCACTAAAGTGTATTTTGTTTAATAAATTTATCAGCAGCTGTTAAGATTAATTTTCTTCTATCATTTTTCATTTTATCAAAAATTCTCACCATCATGGAAAGCCTTGGGTTTTTTAAAAAAAACTTTCTGTTTCTATCTATAAATCTCCAGTATAAGCCATCCATTGTGTTGCACCACTCACCTTTTTTAAAATCCATCATTTTCATAAAATAACTTGATCCACAAATATACGGTTTGGTTGCAAATATTCCTCCATCACTAAATAAGCCCATTCCATAAACATTCGGCACCATCACCCAATCTGAGGAGTCGACAAACATTTCCATAAACCATTTGTAAACAATAGTTGGTTTAATCTCACAGAGATTCATGATGTTTGATAAAATCATTAATCTTTCAATATGATGTGACCACCCATAATTTAAGGCGTTTTTAATTGCATGATCTAAAGGCGGAAGACCAGTTGATCCTTCGTACCATGATTTTTTCATCTTTCTATTATGTTTAAAAAAATTTCCAGTTTCCATTTCATCAGAATAACTTTGATAAATTCCTCTCATAAACTCTCTCCATCCAATAACTTGGCGAATGTATCCTTCTAAAGAATTTAATCTAATTTTATGTTTATGATGAAAATCTAAAACTTTTTGAACTATAAACTCAGGTGTAATTAAACCTAAGTTTATGTAAGGACTTAATGCGCTATGAAATAATATGTTATCCTTTTGATCAACCGCATCCTCATAATCACCAAATAAATTTGATTTTTCTTTGATAAAAAAATTTAGTAATTTCACAACATCTTCATACTCAGTAGCAAACCAGAATTCTTTTGTATTTCCGGGGTGATCCTTAAAAACTTTTTCTATAATTGGTTTAAGTTTTTTTGTATGTGTCGTTTCATTTATTTTAGGAAACTTTGGAATTGTTATATTTTTAGGAAGTTTGTTTCTATTTTCGTCGTCAAAACTCCATTTTCCACCCTCTGGATTTCCATCTTTTTTCATTAAAATATTTAATTCTCTTCTAGTTTCTTTGTAAAAAACAGCCATAAAAGGTTTTTTTGATTTTGATAAATATTTTTTAAAATTTTCTCTTGAGTTTAAAAACATTGGGGTTTGAATGACATTCCATTTGATTTTTTCTTTTTTAAAAAAGTGTGAAATTTTTTTTTCAAAAAATTTATCTTCAATTTCAAAACTCGATGCTTCTGAAATTTTTTGTGTCTTTATAATTTTTTTTAATTTTTCTATATAATCTGATTTAAATGACTTATCCTCAATTGACGAATATTCAATTTTGAACTTATTTTTCTTTAGTTTATCTGCATGCGACCTCATAGCAGAAAGAAATAAAAGTATTTTCTGTTTATGGTGTTTTTCGTAGGTACATAATTGGTAATCTTCTGCCATAAAGAAGATGTGGTCTTTTCTGAATTTTTCTAAGTATTTTTCAGAAAAAAGTTGGTTTCCAAGTAGAAAAAATAATTTCATTACCTATATATAACTTTTTAAAAAATATATGTCAGACAAATATTTAGTAGTTGGTGCCACAGGTTCAATAGGGTCAAATTTAGCAGAACAATTGCATGCTTCTGGTAAAGAAATTCATTTAGTTGGTAGGAACGAAGATAACACGAAAACTTTAGCACAAAAATTAAATTGTAGTTTTACTGTTACTGATGTTTTAACAGACGGTTTCGTTGAAAGAATTAAGACGGATATTCAAGAGATTAAAGGTATAGCGTATTGTGTGGGGTCTATTGATCTAAAACCATTAAGAATGGTTAGTGAAAATGATTTTAACAAATGCATGAAATTAAATTTATATTCTGCTGTAGATTTAATTAAAGGTTTCCAAGAAAGTTTAAGAAAAAACAAAGGATCTATTGTTTTGTTTTCTACTGTTGCTGCACAAAGAGGTTTTACAAATCATTCTATTATCGCATCTACAAAAGCGGCTGTTGAAGGATTAACAGTTTCTTTAGCAGCAGAGTTTGCGCCGAATATCAGAGTAAATTGTATTGCTCCAAGTTTAACAAATTCTAAAATAGCAGAACCCATGCTAAAAAATAAAGTATTGGCCGAAGGTATTGCAAAAGCTCATCCTTTAAAAAGACTTGGTGAGGGAAAAGACTCTGCTTCACTTGCAAAATTTTTAATCACAGAAGATAGTTCGTGGGTTACTGGTCAAATTATAGCTGTGGATGGTGGAAGATCGAAATTATCTTAATTTAATTTTTTTGTGATCTCTTAAAACACTCAATCGTATTTTTTAATAAACAGGCAATTGTCATTGGTCCAACACCACCTGGGACTGGCGTTAAAGCTTTAGCCACTTTTGAAACTTCATCAAAGGCAACATCTCCAACAATTCCTTTTTCAGTTTTGTTAATCCCAACGTCAATAACAATTGCATCTTTTTTAACCCAATCACCTTTTACAAGTTCAGGAATACCAACTGCTGCAACTATTATATCTCCTTTTAAACATTCACCCTTTAGATCAGCAGTCTTAGAGTGAGTTATGGTTACAGTACAATTTTCTTTGAGCAAAAGTTGTGTCATTGGTTTACCATTTAAATTTGATCTACCAACCACTACAGCTTTTTTTCCACTTAAATTTGGTTCAATCTTTTTAATTAATAAATAGCATCCAAGAGGTGTACATGGAACTGAGCTCTCATATCCAGATGAAAGATTTCCTACATTCATTGGATGAAAACCATCTACATCTTTACCTGGAGAAATGGCTTCAATTACTTTTTGTTTATCAATATGTTTTGGAAGAGGTAATTGAACAAGTATACCTGAAACGGTATCATCATTGTTTAGCTCATCAATTTTTTCTAAAACAGTTTTTTCTTCAACTGTTTCGGGATAACGAATGACCTCTGACTTTAGGCCAACTTCGATCGCGGACTTTTCTTTATTTTTTACATAAATTTTACTTGGAGCAAGCTCACCAATTAAAATAACTGTTAAACCTGGAACTTTATTATGTTTGTTTTTTAATTCAGCAACTTCCTTTTTTAATTCTTCTCTTAGCTCTGCCGCTGCTTTCTTTCCATCAATTAAAATCATAATTTAGAATATCATTGGTGCAATGTAGAGCTTCATACACATTTCGATAAACCAAATCAACAAAAGAAGTATAATTGGAGATATATCAAAGGCTCCCAAATTTGGCAAAAAATGCCTTATCTTTTTCAAAAAAGGTTCTGTTAGACGGTATGTAAAATCAAGCACCATATAAACAAATCGATTTGAGGTATTGACAATATTAAAAGCAACCAACCAACTAATAACAACATTGGCGATTACGACATAAGAATAAAGTTTTAAAATTTGTAATGCTAAATAAAAAATTGCAATCATTTTTTCTCGACATAGATTGATTGACTAGGAAAAGCAAATGAAGCTTTATTATTTTCAACAATCTGTTTAATTTGTATTGCCAATCTCTCTTTTACAGCTAACCATTCATCCCAATCATCTGTTTTAGTAAAACAACGAACGTACATATCAATAGAGCTTTCAGCAAAACTATCTACTCTTACCGCGTAACCAAGTTCTGGTTTAAAATCTTCATTTGTTTTGATGTAATTTTCAATTTCTTCTCTTACTGTTTTAAGTTGATCAATAGTTGAATCATATTGAAGATTGATTGTCCAACTAATGATCCAATTCGTTGTTTGACTTATATTAATTACCGCATTTTCGGCAAATTGAAAATTTGGTATTATTGCAATTGACTTGTCGAATTTTCTTATCACAGTTGATCTGAAACCAATTTTTTCTACAATTCCTTCAATTATTCCCTCAACTAAAATCCAATCTCCCATCTTAAATCTTTTTTCTACTAATACTAAAATTCCAGAAATCAAATTTTTAAATAAATCTTGAGCACCTAGGGCAACTGCAACACCAAATAATCCTAATCCAGCAATAATTGGTCCTATTTTAATTCCCCAAAGTTCTAAAACAGCTGCGGTACCTAAAATAAAAATTAGAATTTTAATTGATTTAACTATCCAGCTTATTAATTCTCTTGTTAGGATTTTACCAAGGCCAGATAGAACATATGAAACTGGCTCAATTATTTGATGGATTGTCCAAAAGAGTAAAATAGTAATTAGTGTTCTATTTATATTATTTACAAATTCACGTGTGTCACTTTCAAATGTCATGTAGTAACTTGCAAAGAAAAAACCAAGAACAATTGGTAAAAATCTTACAGGGCCAATTAAAGAATGAACAAATGTATCGTCTAATTTATTTGTAGTTCTTTTAGAAATAATTTCTAATTTTTTAATAATAAGTTTGCTTATAAGTCCTCTAAAAATTAAAAATAAAAGAAAAATTCCAATTCCGATAAGTATTTCATAAAAATTAATTCCAAGAATACCTCTTTCCCAGACTGATAAAAATAAATCTTTTAAATTTACAAAAACATCCATATCAAACTTTATATAATAAAAACTCTTCTTCTCCTGGACTAAATAAAAATATCTTTTTCCACTTTACTTCATTTAAAACAGAAGATGTTTTTTCTCCTATACACATTAAATTGGTATTCATCCAGCTGTCAATCAATTGATATTTTTTTATTATATTTAAGAAGCTTTTTGAACTATTTTCAGAGTATACATAAACGATATCTGGTATATTTTTTTTAAGCTCTTCAATTAAATCATCTTTAATCTCATCATTATGTTCAACAGAATAATTTATAATTCTGATTATCTCATATCCTTCCGTCCTAAGATCTTCTTCTAAATTAAAAGAAATAAGTTCACCACTTACATATAAAATTTTACCATCTTTTTTATCGTGATTTTGTAATATTAATTCTTTGAGTGCCCTTACGTTACCATCGGCTGCAATTACATTTTGAAAACCTGACGCTCTCGCAAGTTTTTCTGTAGTAGATCCAACACAAAAACATTTAAGTGTCTTATTAATGTTATCTAATTTTAAGTTTTTTATAGAGTTAGAGCTTGTAAAAATAATTGCTGAAAAATCATTGAAGTTTATTTCTCCATATTCCATTTTATTAATTTTAATTAATGGAAAATGTGAAACGGAGTGACCTAATTCTTTAAACTTAATTATTAAATCTGAACAATCTTCTAAAGGTCTTGTTAATAATATATGCATTATTTTTTATAAGTATCTTTTGCTTCTGCTTTAAGATAATTTCCTATTTCTTCACTTGCTTTTAAAAAATTTGAAGGAATATCTTTAATTGTTTTAAAATATCTTTTTTTACCATCTATTGAAAAAAGTTCTCCAGAAATTTCAAAGTTATTATTATTTACTTTAGAAAAAACTCCAACAGCTGTATTGCAATCACCCTCTAAGATACTTAATACCTTACGTTCTGATAAAGCAGAAATACTTGAAACTTTGTCATTCACTTTACTAAGAAGATTAATGATATCATCATCGTCTTTTCTACATTGTATAGAGATAATTCCCTGACCTGCGCTTGGTATAATTTTTTCGGTCGAAAATTCCTCTGAAATCAAATGATCTAATTTTAAAGATTTTATCCCAGCCTTAGAAAGTATGACGCTATCGTAATCATTTTTATTTAGCTTAGATATTCTTGTATCCACATTGCCTCTTATAATTTTGTAATTTAAATCATTTCTTATTCTTCTTAATTGAAACTCTCTTCTAAATGAAGAGGTTCCAATAATAGAATTTGAATTTAATTCGCTAAATTTTTTATTATCTTTTGTTATGAGTATTTCCTCTGGAGAATTTCTTTTCAAAAAACAATTTGTTATTAAGCCTAATGTTTCTTCTGAAGGCATATCTTTTAAGGCATGTACAGCAAGATCTATTTTTTTATTTATTAATTCTTCTTCTATTTTTTTTGAAAATAATCCTTTTCCACCAATATCCGAAAGTCTGTCTATTTGATTTTGATCACCTTCAGTAGTAATTTTGATTAGTTTAATTTCACCTGAAAAAACTTTAGCTATTTCGTCTTTAGCCCGGCTAGCATAAATGAGGGCTAATTTGCTAGCTCTAGTTCCGATTAATATTTTATTTTTTTTCATTAATTATTTTATATTTAAATCTTATAATCTAATTGTACTATCTAAAAAATTATGAATAAAAAAATTACAATTTTAGGCATTGAATCAAGTTGTGACGAAACTGCGGCATCTATCATACAAGAAGAAAATGGGCAAATAAAGATTTTATCAAATATAGTATCAAGCCAATTCGACATTCATAAAAAATTTGGGGGAGTTGTTCCAGAATTAGCTGCAAGGGCACACGTGGAGAAAATTGATTTAATATCTGAAAAAGCAATTTTAGAGAGCAAAATTAAGCTCGCTGAGATTGATGCAGTAGCTGCTACTGCTGGACCAGGTTTAATAGTTTGTTTAACTGTCGGTCTAAATTTTGGAAAAACATTGGCAGCATCTTTAAAAAAACCATTCATTGCAGTTAATCATTTAGAGGGACATGCGCTAAGTCCAAAATTAAATTCTAATTTAGAATTTCCATATCTGTTATTGTTGATATCAGGAGGTCATACACAATATCTTTCTGTTGATGGTTTGGGTAAATATAAAAGACTAGGAACAACAATAGATGATGCATTGGGAGAAGCCTTTGATAAAACTGCTAAAATTATTGGCATAGAATTTCCTGGTGGACCTAAAATTGAAGAATATGCTGAGAAAGGAAATAAGAATAGATTTAAATTGCCAAAACCGATACTTAATAGAGGTGGATGTAATTTATCTTTTGCAGGATTAAAAACTGCAATTTTAAGAATCAAATCTGAAATAAAAACTGAGCAAGATAAATTCGATTTAGCCGCTTCTTTTCAAAAAACCATAGAAGAAATACTTCGTGAAAAAACTAAAAAGGCTTTTGAAAAATATTTAGAAGAAGACACATCAATAAAAAAAACATTTGTAGTAGCCGGTGGTGTTGCTGCAAATCAAGGTATAAAAAATACATTAGTAAATTTATCTAATGAAAATAAATTTGAATGTTTATTTCCTGATATGAGTTTATGTAGTGATAACGCTGCAATGATTGCATTGGTAGGAATAGAAAAATTTAAAAAAAAGTTATTTGATAATTTAAATTTTAAAGTTAATCCAAGATGGCAATTAGATGAAAAAGCAGCATTTCTTAAGGGAGCAGGTGTAAAAATTTAATTATGAAATATTGGTTACTTAAATCAGAACCAAATGTTTGGTCTATTGATCATCAAATAAAATCTGGACAAAAGGGTTCAGTTTGGGATGGAGTTAGAAATTATCAGGCCGCAAATAATTTAAAAAAAATGAAGAAAGGAGATCTTTGTTTTTTTTACCATTCAAATATTGGAAAAGAGATTGTTGGCATTGTTCAAATTATAAAAGAAGCTTTTGTTGATCCAACAGATAAAACAAAAAAATTTGTTGCTGTCCAAGTTAGGTTTGAAAAGAAGTTGAAATACCCAGTAACCTTAAAAAATATTAAAAAAACTAAAGAATTAAAACATTTATTATTAATTAAACAAAGTAGATTATCAGTAATGCCTGTTGATACTAAATGCTGGAAAATTATTTTGAACATGGGTAAAATAGCTAAATAAAAGATGCCAAAAAAAAAGAAAAAAAGAAAAAGTAAAAAAAAAGTTAAAAAGAAATCTTCAATTAAAAGAAAATCTAGAGGTATTGTAAAAAGAAAAGTAAAGCGTAGTAAAAAAAAATATAGAAGAACAAATTTTAAAGGCAGATCAAAAGAACCAACTGAAAAAGTTTATAAAACAAAATCAGAATGGATTAAAAATGCATTTGCAAATAAATCGATTTATGAAAAAAAATATAAAGAATCATTAAAAAATAATAATGAATTTTGGGCTAAAGAAGGAAAAAGAATTACTTGGATTAAACCTTACACAAAAATTAAAGATATAAATTATAGTAAAACAGATGTAAGTATTAAATGGTTTTATGATGGAACTCTTAACGCGTCTTCAAATTGTATAGATAGACACTTAAAGAAAAATAAAGACAAAACTGCTATAATTTGGGTTGGAGACGACCCAAAAGTTCAAAAAAAAATAAGCTATAAACAATTACACGACGAAGTCTCAAAAGCAGCGAATGGATTAAGAAAACTCGGTGTTCAAAAAGGAGATAGAGTTACAATTTATATGACAATGATACCCGAGTTGGCATATACGATGCTCGCATGTGCTAGAATCGGTGCAATTCATTCAATAATTTTTGGAGGATTTTCTGCAGATTCTATTGCGGATAGAGTCAATAATTGTAAATCCGATTATATAGTGACAGCGGATGAAGGTGTAAGAGGCGGTAAAACAATTCATTTAAAATCAATTACTGATGAAGCATTAATACATTGTCCAAATGTCAAAAAATGTATTGTTGTTAAAAGAACAGGTAACAGAATTA
Organism: uncultured Pelagibacteraceae bacterium; assembly: GCA_902594655.1. Taxonomy (GTDB): domain Bacteria; phylum Pseudomonadota; class Alphaproteobacteria; order Pelagibacterales; family Pelagibacteraceae; genus Pelagibacter. The sequence goes on along the minus strand of CACJMW010000012.1, from coordinate 5,302 downwards.
ATTGGGACGAGAGTAGAGATATTTGGTATCACGAAATGATTAAGGGGATGCCTTCTCAATGTGAACCTGAAGAAATGAATGCGGAGGATCCTTTGTTTATCCTATACACATCAGGATCTACAGGAAAACCAAAAGGTGTTCTTCATACCACAGGTGGCTATATGGTTTATGCTTCCATGACACATCAATATATTTTTAATTATAAACCTAAAGATATATATTTTTGTACCGCAGATATTGGTTGGATTACTGGACACAGCTATATAATTTACGGACCACTTTCAAATGGAGCAACAACAATAATGTTTGAAGGAGTTCCAACTTATCCTGATTACTCTAGATGGTGGCAAATTATTGATAAATATAAAGTTAACATTTTTTATACAGCACCAACTGCTATCAGAGCTTTAATGGCTCAAGGAGAAGAGCCGGTTAAGAAAACATCAAGAAAAACATTAAAATTACTTGGTACAGTTGGTGAACCAATTAATCCTGAAGCCTGGGAATGGTATTATAGAGTGGTTGGTGAAAATAAATGTCCTATTGTTGATACATGGTGGCAAACCGAAACAGGTGGAATCCTTATATCGCCGCAAACTGGTGCAATAGATCTTAAACCTGGTTCTGCAACTAAACCATTTTATGGAATTAAACCTGTAATAATAGATCAAGATGGAAAAGAGATAAAAGGTGAAGGTCAAGGAAGATTGTGTATGTCTCAATCATGGCCGGGACAAATGAGAACAGTTTATGGAGATCACCAAAGATTTATTGATACATACTTTTCACAATTTGAAGGTAAATACTTTACTGGTGATGGTTGTAGAAGGGATAAAGATGGTTACTATTGGATCACTGGAAGAGTTGATGATGTAATAATTGTATCAGGACATAATCTTGGTACTGCAGAAATAGAAAGTGCTTTTGTAGCTCATCCAAAAGTTGCTGAAGCTGCAGTCGTTGGCTATCCTCATCAAATTAAAGGTAATGCATTGTACTGCTACGTAACAGTTAATCATGGAATTATTGCAGATGGAGATTTGGAGAGAGAATTAAAAAATCATATTGCGAAAACTCTTGGGCCTTTTTACAGACCTGAGTTAATTCAATTTTCTCCAGGACTACCAAAAACTAGATCAGGTAAAATTATGAGAAGAATATTAAGAAAGATTGCTGCTAATGAACACGATGAACTTGGTGATACTACTACTTTGGCAGATCCTAGTGTTGTTGATAATTTGGTAAGCAATAGAAAAAATATTTAAAAATTTAATAGATTAGAAAATTCTTTTTTTATAATATCCCACTTTAAGATCATTGAGTTTAAAACTATTTTTCTATCTAAAGTTTTAAGTTCGTCAGCTATTGGAGCCCACTCGTATAGAGACAGAGCGCTATTGTTGAATGGTAAGTTTTTGTGATGTTTTTCCCAATCAATATTATTTAATCTTTCATTAAATTCTTTTTTTGTTTTTTCTATTAAATCAATTGGCATTTGATTTTTTTTCTCGTCATTCAAAATTTCCAGAAATATTTCCTTGGCCTTACCAGTGTCATGCTTTTGAAAAACTTCTTTAAGATAAGATATTGAGTATAAACATAAATCTTGAAGTGACACTGCATATATATTCCACTTTGCTTTATTTATTGACCCCAAAAATATCTCATCCTCAAACATTAAAACATATTTTGCACCCATTCTCGTCTTTAAATACCCGTATAACGTGACTTGGCTAATCCAGGCTGATTTTTTTTGGATATAATTCTTTAAATCGTCATAGTTCCTTATTTTTTCTTTTGGTTTCAAAAATTTTAGAAATGGTTTAAAGTAGTCTATCAAGTATTCTAACTTCAAATCCTTCAACTTTAACTTGTATTTAATGCCCATATCTTGTTTTTTCGCCGTTTTTCAACATTTTTAAGACCATTTTAGGACTTCCAATCCTTTTTCAAATCGGTATGGTTTCTTTTTTTAACCTATAGGGAGGATTAAAAATGTCAAACAAAGAAAGACACTGGGAAAAAACCAAGGGGTTAATGATGTTAACCTTGGCTATTTGGTTTGTTTTCTCAATCGTCATCTTCATGTTTGGTGAAAGCTTGAACAATGGTAGCTTTTTGGGATACCCACTAGCATATTATATGTGTGCCCAAGGATCTATTATAATTTTCGTTGTCTTAATATTTTGGTTTGCAAACAGACAAGAGAAAATTGATGAAGAGTTTGGCTTCGCTGAAAGAGGGGAGGACGACTAATGGCTGAAAAGTTTATAAACAGAAAAGACTTCATAAACAATCTACCTAGGATCTATGGAACATACACAGGTGGTTTCTTAATATTCATCATATTGATGGCTATTGCAGAACAAGCCGGTATGACTGCTAAGACAATAGGTATAATGTTTGTTGCCTTTACAGTTGCAATCTATGCATTAATCGGATGGATTTCTAGAACTGTTCAGGTCGACGCTTATTATGTAGCTGGAAGACAAGTACCAACGGTTTTCAATGGAATGGCCACAGCAGCTGACTGGATGTCAGGTGCTTCGTTCGTTGCAATGGCGGGAGGTATTTACTTTGGTGGTTATACTTACATGGCATTCCTAGTCGGATGGACTGGTGGATATGTGTTAGTATCTTCGCTAATGGCTCCATATTTAAGAAAATTTGGATGTTACACAGTGCCAGATTTCATAGGAACAAGATACGGAGGAAACGCTGCGCGTTTCATGGCGGTTGTTGTTCTTACGTTGGCTTCTTTCACTTATGTGACAGCACAAATTAACGCGACTGGAACAATTGCATCTAGAGCTTTAGGTATACCATTTGAATTAGGAGTTTGGGTTGGATTAGTAAGTATCTTACTATGTTCAATGTTAGGTGGAATGAGAGCGGTTACATGGACACAAGTTGCTCAGTATATCGTTTTGATTATCGCTTACCTAATTCCAGTATTCTGGATCAGTAACAAAAATGGTTTTGGTTTCTTTCCGCACTTTATGTTAGCGGATGAAGTGGCAAGACTAAATGATTTGGAGGCAACATTTGGATTAGTTAAAAACGCTGCTGCAGACATAAAAGCTGCTGGGGTACCAGGAGGATTGAAATCAATTTCAGTTCCTCACTCTGATGTGCCAGCAGGCGGAATGGCTGCTTGGAAGTTTATATCATTAGCAATCTGTATGATGGTAGGAACAGCTTCTTTACCTCACATTCTAATGAGATACTTCACAACACCAAGTGTTAAAGCTGCAAGAAAATCAGTGGCATGGTCACTATTCTTTATTGCATTACTTTATACTTCAGCGCCTATGTTAGCGACATTATCTAAGATATCTCTTTTAGATCCTAATTTACCAACAGGTCTAATTGGAAAACCTATTGCTGAAATAATGCAAATTGAATGGGTTAATGCTTGGATAAATGTTAAACAAGCCTTTATTGCAGACTTTAACGGGGACGGTGTCCTTCAGTTAAATGAGTGGTTCATGAGAGGTGATGTGGTAGTTCTTGCAACTCCTGAGGTTGCTGGTTTACCTTACGTGATTTCTGGACTAGTTGCTGCTGGAGGTATGGCTGCTGCGATGTCAACTGCAGATGGTCTAATTCTTGCAATCGCGAATGCTTTATCACACGATATTTACTACAAAATCGTTGATCCAAAAGCAGATGTAAGAAAAAGATTATTAGTTGCTAGAGCACTTCTAATAGTAATCGGTGCTGCTGGAGCATACATTGCATCAATGAGAATTACATCAATTCTTGGTGCTGTTGCTTGGGCGTTCGACTTTGCTATGTCAGGATTGTTCTTCCCACTTGTTCTTGGAATATGGTGGAAGAGAGCAACTAGAGCAGGTGCTGTTGCAGGAATGATAGCGGGTCTTGGATCTGGTACAGCTTACTTAATCTACGTTGGGCCGAAATTTATGGCTCAAACGCCTTGGTTAGGTATTGACCATTTAAGATTTGGTATTATCGGAGCAGTAGTATGTCTTGTTGTAATGGTTGTAGTAAGTCTAATGACTGAAGAACCTGATAGCGCAACCCAGAAAATGGTTGACGAAGTCAGGATACCTAGCGGTAAGACAATTCTAGGAAAAGCACACTAAATATAATTTAAATTGGGGGGGCGTTAAATACGCCCCTCTCTCTTAAAAATATGCCAATATACATTTTAATAATCGATTATATTCTAGGTATTATTATGTGGACCTTAATTGGTCGCACTGCGATGAATATATTTCAGAGGGAAGATTCAGAATTTTTCTTCATGAAAATATTTGTAAAATCTACTAACCCAATTATAAAATTATTTAAATTTGTTACTCCAAGCTTTATAGCTCACCCGATTGTACCATTATATGTAGCTTGGTTTTTTTACATGATTAGATTTTATTTAATCCCATATTTATTAGGATATTCGGTAATGGGTATGCTTTCGTTTCCATTGGAAAGTGAAATTGCAAACGAAATTTATAGAATATTTGGTAAATAATAATTCAAATTATTGAAAAAATTGGTAGTACTATAAATTGAATTACCAATGAAAAAAATACAAGTATCACCATCAATATTATCTGCTGATTTTAGTAAATTAGGCGATGATATAAAAAGATTAGAAGAAAATGGTGCTGATATGATTCATGTTGACGTGATGGATGGCCATTTTGTTCCAAACCTTACAATTGGACCACCCGTTATCAAAAGTTTGAGAAAGTATACGAAACTACCTTTTGACGTTCATTTGATGATAGATCCTGTTCATAAATATATTAAAGATTATAGTGATGCTGGTGCTGACATAATAACATTCCATCCTGAAGCTACAGAAAATATTACAAAAACAATAGATCTGATTAAATCATTAAATAAAAAAGTTGGCATATCTCTTAATCCTGATACTAAAATAGCTGCCGCCAAGGATCATCTAGATAAAATTGATTTAATTTTAATTATGAGTGTATACCCAGGTTTTGGAGGTCAAAAATTTATCAGTGATGTTGTAAAAAAAATTAGGGACTTAGACCAAATCAGGAAAGAAAGAAAACTAAATTTTAAAATAGAAATTGATGGTGGAATAAATTTTGAGACATCAAAAATAGCCGTAGAAGCTGGTGTTGATATATTAGTATCAGGAACAACAGTGTTTAAAGAAAATAATGGAGATTTAAAAAAAAATATTAAAACCTTAAAACAAATCTAAATGTTTATTAAAAGCGTTTTATTGAGCTTTAGTTCTATTTTTTTTCAAATTATTCATCAGATAAGAAAAATTTATTTAAATTCACCAATATATAATAGT
>CACJMW010000011.1 GCA_902594655.1 uncultured Pelagibacteraceae bacterium | reverse complement strand
TTCTCAAAAAAGCAATTTTTTTGATATTTTTCAAAATCTTAATTCATCAATTAAAATGGATATTGCATTAGCAAGAATTGATAAAGACCATAATTTAAAAAATGTTAGTGGCAAAACTATTATAAAGAATAATAAGATTAATAAAGCAAATATAATTGGAAATTTTGACAAAAAAAATAATTTTGTTTACACAAAAGATCAAATTGATGGAAAAGCAGTAACAACAATATATTCAGACATTGCAAAACCATTTGTAAAAAAATTTGCTTTTATTAAAGGTTTTGAAGATGGAAAATTAGATTTTACATCTACAGAAAAAAATAAGAACTCATCAAGATCTGAATTGCGTATATATGATTTTAAACTTCAGGATATGCCAGCTTTAACAAAACTTTTATCTTTAGCCTCTTTGCAAGGTATAGCTGATTTGGCAACCGGAGAAGGTATAAGATTTAATGAGTTTGAAATGTTCTTTGATAATTCAGTGAATTTAATTAAAATTAATGAAATTTATGCCCTCGGACCAGCTATCTCCATTTTAATGGAAGGATATGTTGAAAAAAATAAATTAGTTAGTTTAAGAGGTACCTTGGTTCCGGCCACGACAATCAATAAAACTATAGCTAAAATTCCTTTGTTAGGAAATATCTTGGTTGGAGAAAAGGCAGGTGAGGGTGTTTTTGGAGTTAGTTTTAAAATTAAAGGTCCTCCTGATAATTTAGATACGAGAGTTAATCCAATTAAAACTTTAACACCAAGATTTATTACAAGAACCTTAGATAAGTTGAAAAAAACTAATTAATTTCTATTTTAAAATGTTTTTTCTTTCCAATTGATAATTTAAAAAAATTTTTATTTTCTAAATCAATTTTCAAAAAATGTAAATCTTCAGTAACCTTTGAATTATTTATTTTAATTCCACTACTTTTAATTAATCTTTTTATTTCGCTTTTGGAATTTTCTAATTTAACTGCCAGAATAAGATCAGATAAATTTTTATTTTTTACTTCATTCTTATCTACCTTTAGAATAGGCAAACCTTCGTCGGATGAATTATCAGAAAAAATCTTTTTTGCTTGATTAAAAGATTTTTTAGCTTCTTCATCTCCATAAAGCATTGAAGTTGTTTTATTTGCCAAAAGTATTTTAAGATCGTTTATATTATCATTTTTTCTTTTATCTATTTCTTTGACCGGGATATCAGTGAACATTTTTAAAAATTTAAATAAATCTCTATCGTCGACATTTCTCCAAAATTGCCAGTAGTCGTATGGTGCAAGTAAATTTTTATCTAACCATATTGCTCCACTTTCAGTCTTACCCATTTTTGCACCAGATGCTAATGTAATTAAAGGTGTTGTTAAACCAAACGTTTCATTTGAAGAATACCTTTTAATTAAATCAACACCATTTACAATATTTCCCCATTGATCAGAACCCCCAATTTGTAGAACACAATTATATTTTTTATTTAATTCTAAGAAATCATACGCTTGTAAAATCATATAATTAAATTCCATGTAGCTTAACGATTGTTCTCTTTCTAATCTTAATTTAACACTATCGAAACTTAACATTTTATTTATAGTAAAATGTTTTCCTATATCTCTTAAAAAAGAAATGTAATTCAAATTTTTGAGCCAGTTATAATTGTTTACAAATATAGGAGATATATTTTTATCATCTGAATGCAAAAAAACCTTTAAAATTTTTTCTATATTCTTTATATTTTTTTCAATAATTTTTTCATCAAGCATCTGTCTTGTTTTATCTTTTCCAGATGGATCACCTATTCTAGTTGTGCCTCCACCTAGCAAAACAATTGGTTGGTGCCCATGTTTTTGAAGCAAACGAAGACACATAATTTGAAGCAAACTTCCAACATGAAGACTCTCAGCTGTACAATCAAAACCAATATAAGCTTTAATTTGATGTTTATCCAAATTTTTACTTAAGCTGCTATCATCTGTGCATTGGTAAAAATATCCTCTATCATGGAATTCTTGTAAAAATTTATTCATATAGGTAAACTAATTTATACTTAATTTATATATAACTAACAATCACGATGGATAAAACAATTAATGCAATTGGATTAATGAGTGGTACTTCCATGGATGGAATTGATGCCTCAATAATTAGGTCTGATGGTGAGAGAAATATCGAAATAATAGGTGATTTATACCTTAAATACGACCCAGAATTGAAAAACAATTTGAATAAAATTACTAAAAAAATTAACTCGTTAGAGGATTTAAAGATAAATTTGGATGAATATCAAAAAATAGAAAGAGAAATAACGATTAGACATTCTCAAATAGCATTAAAAATTTTAAGAGAATTTAACACCGAAGTAAATATCATAGGTTTTCATGGGCAAACAATTTTACATAATCCTAAAGAAAAATATTCGATCCAAATGGGAAACGGAAAACTATTATCACAACTTTTAAATATTGATGTGGTTTATCAATTTAGAAAAAATGATATTACTAATGGTGGAGAGGGTGCGCCGCTAACACCTATTTATCACCATTTTTTAAAAAAAAAATTAAATATAAATAAACCAGTTTTATTTTTAAATTTAGGTGGTATCGCAAATTATACAGTTTCAAATAAAGATAATTTTTTTGCTAAAGATGCTGGGCCAGGAAATTGTTTAATGGACATATTTATTAAAAAAACTACAAAAAAAGATTTTGATGAAAGTGGAAATATCGCAAAAAGTGGAAAAATTGATACAATCTTAGTTAATAATATTATCGAAAGTGAGATTTATAATTCTGTGAAAAAACATTCATTAGATGTGAAGGATTTTGATATAAATTTTGTTAGAGGAATGCAGATTGAGGACGCAATGGCAACTTTAAATTTTTTAACTTCAAAAATCATTTCTGGAAATATTAAAAAAGTAATTAGTGAAAATTATATTATTATTTTATGTGGAGGAGGGAGAAAAAATCAAACTTTAGTGTCAAATTTAAAACAATTACTTAAGAATAAAATATACAATATTGATGATTTTAAAATTAATGGAGATTTTGTAGAATCGCAAGCATTTGCATATTTGAGTATAAGATCGCTCTATAAAAAAAATATATCTTATCCAAATACTACAAAAGTAAATATTCCTGTATCTGGTGGAGAATTAGTAAAATCTTCTTAAAATAAAGCTGACTCCTTAGATATATATTTGTTAAGAGATTTTTTTAGACTTTCTTCAGTTTTAGAAAAAAAATGATTTGCTTCTGAAATTTGTTCGTATTGAACGTTTATTCCTTTTTGATTTTGAAGTCTTGTTTTAAGATCAGTTATTGATTGTTGAGGTACTAATTCATCTTTTTTTCCATTTATAATTATACCAGAAGTTGGACATGGACTTAAAAAACTAAAATCATAAACGTTTGGTTGTGGTGAAATAATTATAAATCTATTTATTTCAGGTCTTCTCATTAAAAGTTGCATTGCGATCAGTGAGCCAAAGGAAAATCCCGCAATCCAACACTGAGAATTATCAAAATTTTCCCTTTCTACCCAATCTAATGCTGCTGCTGCATCCGCTAGTTCTCCTTGGCCATTATCAAATTCGCCATCACTTTTACCAACCCCTCTGAAATTAACTCTGCAAACAGAAAAATCATTATCCATAAAAGTATTAAATGTTTCTACAACTACTTTGTTATTCATGGTTCCACCATATTGAGGATGCGGGTGTAGTATCAAAGAAATTGGTGACGTTTTTTTTTTACTCTTATAATATTTAGCCTCTAATCTACCAGCTGGTCCTGGAATAAATATTTCAATTACTTTATTTTCCATTGTTATTGATAATTAATCTCAAAAAAAAATTACGTTTTTCTATCAAAATAGAGCGACAAAATGCAAGAACTAAAATCATCCAGATACTTGACTATTTTGGTCGGGTATATATATAAATTGCAAATAAATAAACAATTATGCGGTTAAATACAAAATCAAGATATGCAGTAATGGCCCTTGCAGATATGGCAAGGTTTAATGAAAATAATCCAATAAGTTTAAGGGATATTTCATTAAGACAAAGTATTTCTTTACAATATCTTGAGCAAATTTTTCTAAAATTAAAAAAAAACAATATAGTTAAAAGTATCAGAGGTTCTAACGGTGGATATATTTTATCTAAAAAAGCTGAATATATTAAATTATCAGAAATTTTTGTCGCGTTAAATGAAAACGTAAAAACCATTGGTTGTGATAAAAATTCAAAAAAAGGTTGCAATGGTCGAACAACAAAATGCATTACTCATAATTTGTGGGATGAATTAGATCTTCACATAAATGCCTTTTTTGAAAATAAAAAATTAAAGGATTTGATAAATAATTAAAATGAGAGAAAAAGAATTAGAAAAATTAAAAGATTATAAATATGGATTTTCTACGGATATAGAAAATTTTAAAGCTCCAAAAGGCTTAAACGAAGATGTTATAAAATTTATTTCAAAAATTAAAAAAGAACCAAAATGGTTATTGGATTGGAGACTTAAAGCTTTTGAAAGATTAAAAGTTCTCAAAGAACCAAACTGGCAAAAACCAAAATATCCGAAGATTAATTATCAAGACTTATATTATTATTCAGCACCAAAAAGTTTTAAAGAAAAACCAAAAAACCTTGATGAATTAGATCCAAAACTTTTAGAGACTTATAAAAAACTTGGAATACCTTTACAGGAACAAAAAAGATTAAATGGCATTGCGGTTGATGCAGTTTTTGACTCTGTTTCAGTTGCAACCACTTTTAAAGATAAGCTTACCGAAAAGGGTATTATCTTCTGTTCCATTTCTGAAGCAGTGCAAAAACATCCTGAATTAGTAAAAAAATATCTTGGCACAGTTATACCAATAACTGATCATTTTTTTGCAACTCTAAACTCAGCTGTTTTCACTGATGGTTCATTTGTTTATATTCCACCAAATGTTAGATGTCCCATGGAACTCTCAACATATTTTAGAATAAATGCATCTGACACAGGACAATTTGAAAGAACCTTAATCATTGCTGATAAAGGTAGTTATGTAAGTTATCTAGAAGGGTGCACCGCACCAATGAGAGACGAAAATCAATTACATGCGGCAAATGTTGAGTTAATAGCTTTAGATGATGCAGAGATAAAATATTCAACAGTACAAAATTGGTATCCTGGAGACAAAGATGGAAAAGGAGGAATATATAATTTTGTTACTAAAAGAGGATTATGTAAGGGTATCAACTCTAAAATTTCTTGGACACAGGTAGAAACAGGATCTGCAATAACATGGAAATATCCGAGCTGCATTCTTCAAGGAGACAATTCAATTGGTGAATTCTATTCTATAGCAATAACAAATAATCATCAAAAAGCAGATACAGGAACGAAAATGATACACATAGGAAAAAATACAAAAAGTAAAATTATTTCTAAAGGTATAAGTGCAGGTCAATCTGATATGACCTATAGAGGACTTGTTGATATTTTTCAAAAAGCAAATAACTCTAGCAACTATACCCAATGTGATTCTTTATTAATGGGTAATAAATGTGGTGCACATACTGTTCCTTATATTAAGAATAAAAATTCAGAGTCAACAATCGCGCACGAGGCAACAACCTCTAAGATAAGCGAGGAGCAGCTATACTATTGTCAGCAAAGAGGATTAAATTCCGAAGAAGCTGTAAGTTTAATCGTAAATGGTTTTTGCAAAGAGGTTTTACAGCAATTGCCTATGGAGTTTGCAGTCGAAGCTCAAAAGCTTGTTGGGATAAGCTTAGAGGGGAGCGTAGGCTAATGCTAAAAATTAATAATTTAAAAGCGAATGTTGAAAAAAAATCAATACTGAATGGTTTTAATCTTGAAATAAAAGAGGGTGAAGTTCATGCAATTATGGGTCCAAATGGATCAGGAAAAAGTACTTTATCCAATATTCTTTCGGGTAAAAAAGGATATGAGGTAAGTGGTGAAATTAAATATGAAAATCAAAATTTATTTGATTTAGAGATTGAAGAAAGAGCACATAGAGGTATTTTTTTAGCATTTCAATATCCACTAGAAATTCCTGGCGTCAATACGAATACATTTCTTAAAACATCTCTAAATTCAATTAGAAAAGCAAGAGGAGAGAAGGAGCTTGATGCAATTGAATTTTTAAACTTGGTAAAAAATAAATCAAAAGAATTAAAGTTTGATGAAGAAAAATTAAGCAGACAACTTAATGTTGGCTTTTCAGGTGGAGAGAAAAAAAAAAATGAAATTTTACAAATGTCAATTTTAAATCCAAAGCTTTCAATTTTAGATGAAACAGATTCTGGATTGGATATCGATGCTCTTAAAATAGTTGCAGATGGAGTAAATTCTTTAAGAAAAAAAAATAATTCTTTTTTAATTATTACTCACTATCAAAGATTGTTAGATTATATTAAGCCAGATTTTGTTCATGTGTTAATGAACGGAAAAATAATTAAGTCCGGTGGACCAGAATTAGCTTTAGAGCTAGAAAAAAAAGGATATGAGAATTTTAACTAAATGGAAAAAAAAATTAAATCAGATTTTGAAAATACATATAAAAACTCATCGTTAAATAATGAGTTAAAATTTAAAAAAGAATTTTTAAATAAATTTATTGAAAAAGGTTTTCCTTCAAAAAAATTAGAGAGCTGGAAATTTTCTGACTTAAATCAAATAATTAATAAAAATATTGAAAATTTAATATTTTACAATGACACAACAAAATCATACAAAATTGACGAGTCATTATATTTAAAAAATTTAGAACATAACAAAATAGTTTTTATAAATGGAAAACTAGAAGAAATTAAATTTGAACATGAAGATAATAATAAGATAAAAATTTCTAAAGAAACCAAAATCGATAATAATTTATTTAAAGATAATGCACTTATAGATCTAAATAATGCTTTTGCAATTTACAATTATAAAATTCATGTTGAAGATGGTTATAATGTCAAAAAACCAGTAGTAATTTACCACACAACCAATAGTGAATTAAATTCCACAAATATAAATATTCAGCTTAATTTTTTATTAGGAGCAAATAGCTCTCTTAAACTTATTGATACATTCAATGATATATCAGATAAAAATTTTATAAATATTTATTATAATTTTAAATTAAAAAAAGATTCTGTTCTTAAAAATTTTAAATTAGATAATCTAATCAATAATAACATTAAATATTCATTCAACAATATTGATCAAGAAACTAATAGTGTTTCAGAAACATTTATTTTATCGAACGGATCTAAATTTTTTAAAAATGAAATAAATTGTAATTTAAAAGGAAAATATTCTTCCGCTTTTGTTAACGGTATATTTTCTTTGAGTGAAAATAGACATCATGAAATTAAAACCAATATTAATCACTTAATTGAAAATACTAAAAGTTATCAGTTGATTAAAAGTGTTTTAGATAATTCATCAAAAGCTGTTTATCAGGGAAAAATATATGTAGATAAAGATGCTCAAAAAACCGATGGTTATCAATTAAGCAAGGCAATTTTGCTAAATGAAAATTCAGAATTTAATGCAAAACCAGAGTTAGAAATTTATGCAGACGATGTTAAATGTTCTCATGGATCAGCATCTGGTAGTTTGAACGAAAATTCAATCTTTTATCTTAGATCTAGAGGCTTAAACTATAAGGAGGCCAAAAATCTTCTTATTAAAGGATTTTTGCTAGATGTGATTGAAAAAATTACTGATGAAGAAATAAAAAATATTATTAAGTCTACAATGGGATTATCAACATGAATATTGAAAACATAAAAAAAAAATTTCCGATATTCAATAATAAAGTTCAAAATAATGATCTTGTATATTTAGACAGCGCAAACTCCTCGCAGAAACCACAAGTTGTTGTTGATAGAATTTACGATTTTTATACAAAAGAATTTTCAAATGTTGGAAGAAGTGTTCATTATTTAGCGGTTGCAGCTACAAATTTATATGAAGAGACAAGAAGTCTGGTGCAGAAATATATAAATGCAAAAGATCCTAATGAAATTGTTTTTACAAAAGGCGCAACAGAGGCAATCAATTTGGTTGCCAATACTTTTGGACAAAAATTTTTAAAAGAAGGTGATGAAATTATACTTACAGAACTTGAGCATCACTCGAATTATGTGCCATGGCATTATTTAAGAAGATCTAAGGGAGTTCAAATTAAATTTGCCGAAATTAACTCGGAGGGAGAAATTTCTCTTGAGAGTATAGAAAAATTGATAACGTCTAAAACAAAGATGATAGCTATTACTCATTTATCAAATGTAACTGGTGCAATTTTACCAATAAAAGAAATTACACAGTTAGCTCACTCAAAAAATATACCCATTTTGATAGATGGATGCCAAGGTGCACCACATCTACAACTTGATATGCAAGAAATTGGGTGCGATTTTTACGCGATATCATGTCATAAAATGTATGGGCCAACAGGTTTAGGGATTCTTTATGCAAAAAAAAAATGGCTTGAAGCTCTACCACCATACCAGGGTGGAGGAGGTATGATAAGTGAGGTTAAAAAAGACGGCATTACCTTTGGTGATTTGCCAAATAAATATGAGGCGGGTACCATGGCAACAGCTCAAGTAATTGCATTTGCGGAGTCAATTAAATTTATAAATCAGATTGGTATTAAAAATATTGAAAAACACGAGAGTGAACTTACTAAATATGGTGAAGAAGTTTTGAGGAAAAATAATTCTGTTAAATTAGTGGGCAGCCCCAAAAACAAAGGTTCGGTCTTATCATTTACCTTAGATGGAATTCATGCACATGATATTGCAACTATTTTAGATGAGGATGGTGTTGCAATTAGAGCAGGTCATCATTGTTGTCAAATTCTTCATGATAAATTGGGTTTATCTGCTACAGCAAGAGCATCTTTAGGGGTTTATAATACAAAAGATGATATAGATAAATTAAATGAGTCAATAAATAAATGTAAAAAAATATTTAATAAATAATGGACTTAAAAGAACTATATCAAGAGATTATTTTAGATCACGGAAAAAATCCTAGAAATCTAAGAAAGACAGAAAATTTCAATAAAGATGCTAAAGGACATAACCCTCTGTGCGGAGATAAAGTTCATGTTTATCTTAAATTAGATGAAGATAAAAAAGTTCAGGATATTTCTTTTGAGGGACAGGGATGTGCAATTTCAATGGCCTCAGCATCTATTATGACTGATTTGGTTAAAGGCAAAGAAGAACATGAAGTAAAAGAAATAGTTAAAGATTTTTTAGAAATGATTAAAGAAAAAGATCAACTTAATAATAAAATTTTAGAAGAGAATGAAAAAACTAAACTTATGTGTTTGTCTGGTGTGAAAAAATATCCAATGAGAGTAAAATGTGCAACTTTATCTTGGCACACATTGACATCTGCAATAGATAATACACAACAGGAAATAAATAGTGAGAACATTGACTGATGGAAATTAAAGAAAAAGTAATTACTGAAATTAAGAAAATTTATGATCCTGAGATCCCAGTTAATATTTATGAATTGGGATTAATATATGACGTATCTGTTGACAAAAATAATAAAGTTTATGTAAAAATGACCTTAACATCGCCTAATTGCCCAGTTGCTGAAAGTTTGCCTAACGAAGTAAAAAATAGTATTAAAGAGATTAAAGACGTAACTGATGTTGATCTTGATTTAGTATGGGATCCACCTTGGGATAAATCAATGATGTCGGAGGCAGCAAAATTAGAATTAAACCTATGACAAATCCAATAATAAAACTAAGTGATAATGCTGCTAACAAAATTAAAGAGATAATGTCTGGAGCTCAAAAAGACTCTATTGGGGTTAGAATCGGAGTAAAGGCTGGTGGTTGTGCTGGCATGTCTTACATTATGGAATATGCGAAAGATTCAAATCCAAACGATGAAGTAATTGAGGATAAAGGAGTAAGGGTTTTTATTGATGCAGGTGCGGTTATGTATCTACTAGGTACAGAAATGGATTATAAAACAGAGGAATTTTCATCGTCATTTGTATTTAAAAATCCCAATGAAACTGAGAGATGTGGGTGCGGAGAGTCTTTCAAAATCTAGTATTAGTTTAGTGCATATCTGCATTGTGTAAAATGCATATCTATGGTAATTTATTGAATCATGAGAGACTTAAAACATCTAAAATCAAACGCAGCAAAACTTGCTCAGGATTTAAAAGAAAAAGCTCTTTTTAGATCTCAAAGAAAAGCAGTCAACACAGGTGCCAACGGAACTTTAGAGTACACTATAAAAGAAGGTGTAAACAAGTCTAAGATTGCGGACGCACAACTTATAAAAAATAAAAAATAGTAAACTAGATTTATTATTTAGCTGCTATAATACATCTGAAACTCAATCGGATGAGGAGTATGTTCTAAATTATAAATCTCCTCAAATTTCAAAGCGATATAAGCATCAATTTGATCGTCAGTAAAAACATTTCCTTGTTTTAGAAATTCTCTATCAGTATCTAAACTTTCCATTGCTTCTCTAAGTGATCCACATACAGTTGGAATATTCTTAATTTCTTCTTCAGGTAAGGTATATAAATCCTTATCAAATGACTCTCCTGGATGGATTTTATTTTTAATTCCATCTAAGCCTGCCATTAACATAGCAGAAAAAGTCAAATACGGGTTACCTGCAGCATCTGGAAATCTAATTTCACATCTTGCACCTTTTTTATTTAGTGTAACTGGAATTCTACATGATGCAGATCTGTTTCTTGCAGAATAAGCCAAAAGAACTGGAGCTTCAAAACCAGGTATTAATCTTTTATAACTATTAGTTGTTGCATTTGAAAATGCATTTATTGCTTTTGCATGTTTTAATATACCTCCAATATAATGTAGGGCAGTTTCTGATAGTCCAGAATATTTATCTCCTGAAAATAATGGTTTATCTCCCTTCCAAATCGATTGGTGGATATGCATACCAGAACCATTATCTCCTTTAACAGGCTTAGGCATAAAAGTTGCTGTCTTACCAAATGAATGAGCTACCATTTGAACTACATATTTATACAATTGAACATTATCTGCTTGGTTAACTAACGTTCCAAACAACATACCTAATTCATGTTGACTTGGTGCCACTTCATGGTGATGTTTTTCTACAGTAATACCAACATCTCTTAATCCTTTTAAAAATTCACCTCTCATATCCTGAGCACTGTCTACAGGTGGCACTGGAAAGTATCCACCTTTAACACCTGGTCTATGACCCATGTTTCCGTTCTCATATTTTTTTCCTGAATTGTATGGACCCTCACTACTATCTATAGTAAAACCAGTTTCATTCATTTCATTTTTAATTCTAACATCATCAAATACAAAAAATTCAGGCTCTGGTCCGAAGTATGCTTTATCACCGATACCAGAATTTTTTAAATATGCTTCTGCTTTTTTGGCTATTCCTCTAGGATCCCTTTCATACGGATCTTTTTTTATAGCATCTAAAATATCACAAAATAAAACAAGCGTGTTATGAGAAGTAAATGGATCAACGACCTTTCTGTTAAGATCAGGTTTTAAGATCATATCAGACTCGTTTATTGCCTTCCACCCAGCAATTGATGAACCATCAAAAAACACACCATCATTTAACATACCCTCATCAACCACCGTTGAATCCATCGTTAAATGTTGAAGTTTTCCTCTTGGATCCGTAAACCTTAAATCTACGTATTCAATTTCTTTATCTTTCATCAATTTTAAAACATCACTTGCACTCATTTTTTCTCCTGTGTAAATTCTTCAAGTGAATATCAAAAACTACAATAATAAGAACAAGATTATACTGATAACAGCTATGCAATTTGCTCATAACTGTGATAATTAGATATGAAATTTATAAAGAATTCCTTGAGTTTTTGGTCAAAAAACTTCCCCTTTAAAAACAACAAAAGTCATAAATACAGTAGAGGTCAATTAATAGTTGTATCTGGAGAAAATCAGATGGTAGGCGCGTCAATGTTAAGCGCTGAGGCGGCTCTTAGGACAGGAGTAGGCTCTGTAAAAATACTTTGTTCGAAAAAAAATTTCAAACTCTTTACTTTAAAATTTCCTTCAATGTTAAAAAAAGAGGTAAATAGTCTAAATGAGTTTAAAAGTTTCATTAATAAGAATAAAAACTCTGTATATTTAATTGGACCTGGAGCTGGTGTTTCACAAATTACAATGCAAAAAACTTCTTATCTATTGAAAAATATTAAATATGTTATCCTAGATGCAGACGCTCTCACCTCATTCAAGAAAAAAACAAACCATCTTTGTAAGCTTTTAGATGAGAATAAAATAATAACTCCCCATATTAAGGAATTTAGGACAATTTTCCCTAACTTAAAAAATATAAAGGACCATAAAAAATTAATTCTATCTGCTATTAAAAAAACTAAGGCTACAATTGTTTTGAAAGGAAACCCTACTTTAATTGCAAATCAGAAAAAACTAATAATTAATAATAAAACCTCAAGCGAACTTGCTGTAATTGGCACAGGAGATGTTTTAGCAGGTTTAATATCGAGTTTGGTAGGCGATAAAAAAATGAACCCAATTCGTGCCGCATCTGCTGGCGTCTGGATACATAGCAAAACTGCAATTAAATTAAAAAAAGGACTTATCGCAGAAGATCTAATAAAAAATTTAAAGAAAACAATTACAAGTATATATGGAAGATATTCTAAATAAAGAACCAGTTAAAAGAGTTCAAAAAAAACTTAATGAATTTAGCAATGAATTAAAGGCTATTGTTTTAAATTCATCTGCAAGAACTGCCCAGCAAGCTGCGGAAAGTTTAAATACTGAAGTAGGATCAATAGTAAAAAGTTTGCTGTTTAAAACAGAAGATAGTTTTGTGCTTTGTTTAGTTTCGGGAGATAAGAGATGCTCTTTAAATAAATTAAAAAAAATCAAAAATCAAAAAGATATCTCAATGGCAAAGGCAGATGAGGTTAAAGAAGTTACAGGATTTACAATTGGAGGCGTTTCTCCAGTTGCACACTTGCAACAAATTGAAATTTTTATTGACGAAGAATTAAATAGATTTAATAATATATATGCTGCGGCTGGGCATCCAAATTGTATTTTTAAAATAGATTTTGACAACCTTAAAAAAATCACTAAAGGTTCAATAAAAAATATTACTGAATGACATCTCCAAAAACAATAGATTATTTTTTATTAACAACATTAGCTTTAATTTGGGCATCAGCTTTTTTTAATATAAAAATAGCAACATATTCTTATGGACCAATAACAATTGCATTTTTAAGAATTTTATTTGGAGCGATACCAGTTGTAATTCTATGTTTAGCAAAAAATATCAAAATCGAAGCATTTTCAAAAGATTGGATCTGGTATGCTTCCATTGGTATTATAAATTTAGTTATTCCTTTTTTCTTAATTGCGTATGGTGTTCAAAAAGTACAAAGTAATCTTGCTGCAATACTTATGTCTTCAACGCCCATTAGCGCAACGATATTGGCTCATTTTTTTGTAGATAAAGAAAAAATTAATATATTTAAAATAATTGGAATATTGTCAGGTTTTTTAGGAATAGTTTATTTATTTTCAGACAACTTACTGATTACAAACTCCAATTTCTTTTATGCTCTGATGATTTTATTAGGTTCAACATTTTATGTTATTGGTGGGATTTTAACTTTAAAGATAAGTCATAAAAAAAATGAAAACGTAACTGCTTCTATACTTATTTGGGGCACTTTAATAGTATGCCCAATCTCACTTTTTTTTGAACAACCTTGGAATTTGTCACCCAGTTTAGAATCTACATTGGCATTAATTTATTTGGGAATTTTTCCTACAGGCGTTGCATGGCTCTTAAGATTTGCTATTTTAAAAAAAAATGGTTTAGTCTTTCAAGCACAGGTAGCTTATCTAATTCCTATTTTTGGTGTAATACTCGGATATTTTATATTAAACGAACTTATCACATCAAAGGTTATAACTGCTTTAATTGCCGTTATTATTGGTATTTATTTTGTAAAAAAATCGACAAATTCTAAAAATTTTTGGGGCAATTAATTACTTTAAAGGTGATAATGATTTAATATGTTCAGGACTTATGTTGCAACATCCTCCTAAAATATTTGCACCTTTCTCTTTAATGCTCTTTGCAAAATTGTAGAAGATTTCATTTGTTATCTCATCTCTTTTACCTAATGTATCATTTGGATTTTTTCCTACCTCATTAAATTTTGCAGTATTAAATTGATTAACGGGTAGTGGTTCTTCTACTTTCCAAAGGTTTGCTTTAAATCCAAAAGGAATATTTAAATTTGACATTTCATTTGAGGACTTTTCAATAATTTCAAGGGATACGCAGGCCCCAACTAAACCTAACCAATTATTTGAGCTATATTTTTTAACTATTTCAGTAATACTTTCTCCAGACGCCACTTTTCCATTTTTTTTTAAATGTAATCCTACTAATACTGGCATATTCATTTTTTCTGTAACTTCACACGCGGCTTCTATTTCTTTAGCACTACTAATTACATCCAAGTAAAAAAAATCAACATATGGTTTAATAATTTCAGCCTGTTCTTTAAAATCTTTTTTTATTATATTAATGTCCCTTTCATCAACAACATAAGTGCCATTTTGTGGAGGAAGACTTCCAGCAATTAGTATATTTTTTTTTGAGATCTCCCTCGCTTTATTTGCAAGCTCACAGGCTTTTTTGTTAATGTATTTAAATTTTTCTTCTACTTTGTTTTGAATTAATCTTATTTTTTTACTACTAAAGTTATTTGTTACTATTACGTCTGCGCCTGCATTAATAAAAGATAAATGTACATCGACTAATAGCTGATGAAATTTTTTCTCAAGAAGTGCACTTGCAGACCACAAAGTTCCTTTTGATATTAATCCTTTGGCTAGAAGCTCTTGACCCACACCTCCATCTAAAATTTTCGTTTTTTTAAAATAATTTAAATCCATTTTTAAATAATTTTAAGCCCCATTCTTATAGCTACAAATATTACCAAACAAGATGTGATCAATGCTAGAAATCTTGTAGGTAAAATTTTTAAATTCAAATAATTACCAATTTGACCTCCTATTAATACAAAAAATAATAAATACCAATATTCCATAAAATCATTCAGCACATAAGATTTTGTTAATTGGCCAATTAAACCTGCAAAAGAATTTATTAATATAAATATAGACGAGGTTGTTACAATATGTTTTGGCAAGCCTGCTCTTAATAAAAATAAAATGGGACTTAAAAAAATTCCTCCGCCAATACCAACAATTCCAGATAAAATACCAATGATAGATCCAATAAATAACGAATATATATATTTTACTTTTTTGTATTTATTTTCATTATCATCATAAGATTTAAAATTAAATAATAACAATAAACCTGAAATAAGAAGAACAAAGAATAATAAAATTTCAAATATGTTTTTTTCTATTTCTAAAGTGCCTCCTATAAAAGCCATAGGCAGGGATCCAATTAAATATGGTGTTAATAGTTTTAGATTTAGGTTTCCCGCTTTTATGTAATTTATGGAATTTCCAGAAACTACGATTATGTTACATCCTAATGCTATAACCGGCAGTATATAATATGGTATTTCCCATATAAGCAACAAAGCAAGATATGTTGAGCCCCCACCGAAACCAACGCTCGAATATAATATTGCTGTTACAAAAAATAAAATTGGTAATATAATCATTTATAAATTATGTCTGTAAATATAGCACTTTTAACAGTTACTGACACCAGAACATTGGAAACTGATAAATCTGGAAATATCTTAGTTGAGAAAATTAAGAAAGCTAAACACAATTTAGTAGAACGAAAAATTTGCAAAGATATCAAAAAAGACATTAAAATTATTCTTAAGGAATGGACACTCAAAAAAGATTTAGATGTTATAATCACGACAGGTGGGACTGGTTTAACTGGAAGAGATATTACACCTGAAGCTTTGGATGAAATTGCAGATAAACATATACCAGGATTTGGGGAAATATTTAGATATTTTAGTTTAGAAACAGTAGGAACCTCATCGATTCAATCACGGGCATGTGCGATACTTTCAAACGGCAAATATATATTTGCATTACCGGGGTCGTCGGGAGGAGTTACTGATGCATGGGATAAAATTTTAGTTCATCAGTTAGATATTAATCATAAACCTTGTAATTTTGTAGAATTATTCCCTAGATTAAAAGAAAAATAATTTATTTTCTGGTTGCTATAAAAACACCAACTGATGCAATAACAAAACCAAAAATATCAATAAAATTTAAATTTTCATTTAAAAATAACCAAGCAATAAAAGCCGAAGTAGCAGGTATTAGAAAAAATATTGAAACTGTTTTACTTGCTGAATTATACTTGATTAGAAACATCAATATTGTAAATGCACCGAAAGAGACTAATATAATTTGATGAGCCATTGCAATCGCAAAAGTAGCATTAAAATTTATATAAGGTTCTATAAAGAATAGAATTATTAAAGTATGAAATAGAAAGCCTCCAATTGCTTGATACATATTATTAACTGGTAGAGAAATATTATGACTTAATTTTTTTTGCCAAATAGTGGATCCAGTAATTGCAAATAAAGCAATAAAAGTAGCTACAACACCAGAGATAGGAATAGTTTCACCAATATCAAAACCTAAAACAAGAACAGCACCTATAAACCCTAATACAATTCCCAACCATTGTTTCCAGCCAATTTGTTCATTTAATAAGGGGCCAGCTAAAATATTAGTTAGTATTGGCTGTAGTGTAACAATTAATGCTGCAATACCAGTGGGCATTCCTTTAGATATGGAAAAAAAAACACCACCTAAGTATAATCCGTGAAATAGCACTCCAGTTAATATGGACTCAGCAATATTTTTTTTTGATACTATAATTTCTTTTTTACTAAAGTATGAAAAAATTAAAAAACCTATTGTTACAATTAAAAATCTAAAAGCTAGTGCTGAGAAAGGCTCGCTGTTATCTACTATTGGCTTCGTCGTTATAAATGCAGAAGACCATAACAAAATAAATATAAATGGAAAAAACCTAATCATTAAAAAGAAAAATATTTATTTTTGATACTTTTCTTTCCATTCAGCGTAGGGCATTCCGTAAACATGCTCCCTAGCATCAGGGTCAGTAATTTCAATTCCTTTTTTTTCAGCTTCTTCACGATACCATTTCGATAGACAATTTCTGCAAAATCCTGCTAAATTCATTAAATCAATATTTTGAACATCTTTTCTATCTCTTAAATGATTTATAAGCCTTTCAAATGCTGCGGATTGCAATTCTTTTTTTGTATTTTCATCCATAAATATTGGTATATGCTTATTCTATGAAATTATCTGGTTCATATCAAATTAATTTAGATAAAGAAAAGGTATGGGATGCATTAAACGACCCTGAGATACTAAAACAATCAATACCCGGATGTGATGAATTTATAAAGAATTCAGATACGAATTTTTCAGCTAAAGCTACTAACAAAATAGGCCCATTTAATGCGTCTTTTAGCGGAGACATAGAATTACAAAACTTAAAACCACCACACAGTTATAAAATAACTGGTTCAGGAAATTCTCCAGTTGGTTTCGCCCAAGGAGAGGCTGATGTGAAACTAGAAGATAGTAACGGTGGAACAAAATTAATTTATTCTGTAGATGCGCAAGTGGGAGGAAAAATTGCACAAGTTGGATCAAGATTGATTGATATGACAGCAAAAAAAATGGCTGATATTTTTTTTGGTAAATTTTCAGAACTGATTTCACGTGAAACTCCAGGAGTTGAAAAAAATGAATCCAAACCGGCTGAAAAAAATAAAAAAACCCAAAGTGAAAAAAAACATATTTACGTCATTGCAGGAATAATTGCAGTTTCAGCAGCAATAGTATGGTTTTTCCTTAATTAATTTTTCTACTCTTAGTAGAATTTATTTTCACTTAGTGAGTTGAACAAACAGCTTCTTAATGTTTAAATCTAATATAATTGTAATTAATTATGTAAAGGGGAAGCATGAGAAAAGTTACACTTGAGATAAACGGCAAAAAAGTTGAGAAAGAAGTTCAAGACAATACTTTATTATCTACATTTTTAAGAGACCATCTAAATTTAACTGGCACCCATATTGGATGTGATACTAGTCAATGTGGAGCATGCGTAGTTCATGTTAATGGTAATTCATTAAAAAGCTGTACTGCATTAGCTGCTGATATTGATGGTTCTAAAGTTACTACAATTGAAGGATTAGCAACAAATGGGAAAATGCATCCTATGCAAGAAGCATTTAAAAAACTACATGGTTTACAATGTGGATTTTGTACTCCCGGCATGGTTATGAGTGCAGTGGATCTTTTACAAAAAAATAAAAAACCTTCTGATACAGAAATTAGAGATTGGTTGGAGGGTAATATTTGTAGATGTACTGGATATCAAAATATTGTTGCAGCAGTAAAAGAAGCAGCAACAAAAATGTAATAATTTAGGAGGTTTTAATAATGGCAAGTTTAGTTGGTTCACGAGTTGAGAGAAAAGAAGATAAAAGATTTTTAACTGGAAAAGGGAGGTATACATCAGATATCAACCTTGCAAACCAAACATATGCCATTTTTGTAAGATCTCCACACGCAAGAGCTAAAATTAAAAAATTAGATATTTCAAAAGCACAAAAATCTTCTGGTGTTGTAAGTATTTTGACAGGATCTGAAATTGCTGAAGACAAAATCGGAGGTTTAATTGCTGGTTGGGCAATTAGAAGTGAGGACGGAACAGAAATGAAATGTCCTGCTAATCCACCATTAGCAAAAGATATTGTTAACTTTGTAGGTGACCCAGTGGCTGTTGTTATAGCTGAGAGTTTAGAAGAAGCAAAAGTTGCCGCTGAAAAAGTTTCAGTAGATTACAAGGTTCTTAAAGCTGTCACAAGTACTGCAGATGCAATGGATGGAGACACGATTCATGAAGGTATAGATAAAAATTTATGTTTTGATTGGTTACTTGGTGATAGACAAAAAGTTAAAGAAGCCTTTGAAAAAGCAGATAAGGTAATTTCTATAGATATAATTAATAATAGATTAATTCCAAATGCAATGGAGCCCAGAGCTTGTCTTGCTGATTATAATTCAGCGTCAGAGGAAATAACTTTGTATACTACAAGTCAAAATCCACATTTATCTAGGCTAATCATGTCTGCTTTTGGAAATGTTTCACCTGAACATAAATTGAGAGTAGTTGCTCCAGATGTTGGAGGTGGATTTGGATCAAAGATTAACGTTTATAATGAAGATATCGTATGTAGCTGGGCTGCAAAAAAAATTAATAGAGCAATTAAATGGGTAGCTGAAAGATCAGAGTCTTTTTTAACTGATATTCATGGAAGAGATCATGTTACTCACGCTGAGTTAGCTGTCACAAATGATGGTAAATTTTTAGGATTTAAAAATGAGACAATTGCTAATTTAGGGGCATATGCAAGAGTTTTTGGAACAGTAACTCCTACTTATTTGTTTGGACCTTGTGCAACAGGAGTTTACGAAATACCTGCAGCATACAGTAACGTTAAAGCTGTTTTTACAAATACTGCTCCAGTTGATGCCTACAGAGGAGCGGGAAGGCCAGAAGCAACTTATACAATTGAAAGATTAGTTGAAAAAGCTTCTATGGAACTAGGTATAGATAAAACTGAATTAAGAATGAAAAATTTTCCGACAGCTTTTCCATTTAAACAAACATTAGTTCATACCGTTGATTCAGGTGACTATGTAGCTGGAATGGAGAAAGCTAAACAAATGGCAGATTACAATGGTTATGAAGCTAGAAGAAAAGATTCAGAGTCTAGAGGAAAGCTTAGAGGAATAGGAGTTTCATCTTATTTTGAGGCATGCGGTATAGCGCCATCAGCAGCAGTAATGTCATTAGGTTGCGGAGTGGGGTTATGGGAATCCGCTGAGGTAAGATTTAATCCAACAGGCCAAGTTACAGTTTATACAGGTTCACATAGTCATGGACAAAGTCACCAAACAACATTTGCTCAAATTGCAGCTGATGAGTTAGGAGTGCCAATTGAAAATATAGATATTGTTCACGGAGACACCGATAAAGGTACTTTTGGTATGGGAACTTATGGTTCTAGATCACTAACTGTTGGAGGTATAGCAATAGTTAATGCTTGTAAGAAAATTGTAGAAAAAGGAAAAAGAGTTACTGCAAAAATGTTAGAAGCAAGTCCAGAAGATGTTGAATTTAAAGATGGCGAATTCATCGTTGCCAAATCAAATAAGAAGAAAACAATAGGTGAAATTGCGTTTGCTTGTTATCTACCAGGTGTAAGAGATGAAATGAAATCACCTTTACCAGAAGGAGAAGAACCAGGTCTTAAGGAAACGGCATTTTTTGATCCTTCTAACTTTTCCTTTCCAGCAGGAACCCATATTGCTGAAGTTGAAATTGATCCAGAAACTGGCGAGGTAAAACTTGAAAAATATACAGCATGTGATGATTTTGGAAGAATTATTAATCCAATGATAGTTGAGGGTCAGGTTCATGGTGGATTAGCCCAGGGTATAGGCCAGGCTTTATATGAAAATGCTGAGTATGATGAAACTGGACAATTGATGACAGGCTCATACATGGATTATACAATGCCTAGAGCAGATAATTTTCCAGAGTTTAATATTGGATATACTTGTACACATGCAACAACAAACCCGTTAGGTGTTAAAGGTTGCGGTGAGGCAGGTGCAATCGCAGCACCACCGACAGTCATGAATGCAGTCATAGATGCATTGGGCGGTCAGGAAATAACAATGCCAGCTACAGCAGAGAAAGTTTGGAAGGCTTGTAAAAATTTAAAAAAATCAAATTCTAAAGCGGCTTAGGAGGAATATGAAAGATTTTAATTATCATTCAGCAAAAGACAGCAAGGAAGCTTCAAAACTATCTTCATCAAACTCTGCTTTTTTAGCAGGAGGAATGACAACGATTCCTTCAATGAAATTAGGATTAGCTTCCTATAAAGATTTAATTGATATAAAAAATATAAAAAAACTCTCAGGTATTAAGGTTAGCGGAAAATCAGTTACAATTGGAGCAACTACAAAACATGTAGAAGTTGCGAATTCAAAAGATGTAAAAAAAACTATACCTTCACTTGCTAATTTAGCTGAGGGTATAGGTGATCCTCAGGTAAGAAACAGAGGAACAATTGGTGGTTCAGTTGCAAACAACGATCCTTCAGCTGATTATCCATCTGCTTGTATTGCTTTAAATGCAACTATCCATACAAATGATAGAAAGATTGAAGCTTCAAAATTTTTCAAAGGTATGTTCGAAACAGCTTTAAAAAAAGGTGAACTTATAGAAGCTATTGAATTTCAAATACCAGAAAAGTCTAGCTATCAAAAACACCCAAACCCTGCATCAAGATATGCGGTAGTAGGGGTTTATGTCGCTAAGCATAAGAAAGATGTTAACGTAGCTGTTACAGGTGCAAAACCTTGTGTGTATAATGATAAAGATTTATCGAAAGCACTTTCTAATAGCTTTTCTTCATTATCTATACAAAATATGGAACTAGATAGTTCAGATATGAACTCAGATATTCATGCTTCAGCAGAATATAGAGCTAGTTTAGTTGTAACACAGGCTAAAAAAGCCGTTGATGCTTGTTAGATAAGAATTATATTTTATCAGATGAGAAATTCATTTGATGAGAAAATTTTAGACGAGGCATTAGATTGGGTTAAAACTAATCAAAAAGTAGTCTTAGCTACAGTAATTCAAACCTGGGGATCTTCACCAAGACAAGTTGGAAGTCGAATGATAGTAAATGAAAATGGAGATTTTTCAGGGTCAGTTTCTGGCGGATGTGTAGAGACTGCTGTTGTAAGAGAATGTATAGATCTTATTAAAGAAAATAAAACATGTAAAAAAATCGAATTCAAAGTTTCAAACGAAAGCGCTTGGGAAGTTGGATTAGCCTGTGGCGGCGAAATTGCAGTTTATCTAGAGCAAGTAAATTAATGAAACTTAAAACTCTAGAACAAATTATTAAAAATAAATCATCAAAGGTAGAATTTGCAATAGTTACTAATCTTCAAAATGGAGAGAGCGAAATGTTTGAACCAGGTAAAAAATTAACTGGATATTTTGAAAAGTTTCAGAAGGAAGTAGAAAATTTTTTTAAATCAAAAAAAAATGGGATAATTGAAAATTCAGATATTTTTGTAGAAACTTATATAAGACCAATTAAAGTAATAATTATCGGTGCAGTTCATATAGCTCAATATCTAGTTGATTTTGCTAAGAGTTTAAATTTTGAAATCTCAGTAATTGATCCAAGAGGTTACTTCGCAACATCACAAAGATTTCCAGATTTAAAAATAATTAATAAGTGGCCAGATGATGCTTTTAAAGAAATTGAGACTAATGAAAATACAGCTTTAATTGCTTTAACACATGATCCAAAAATAGATGATCCAGCATTACAACATGCATTAAATAAAAAGTTTTATTACATTGGCGCGCTTGGAAGTAAAAAAACTCATGAAAATAGATGTCAAAGATTAAAAGAAGCAGGATTTACAGATGAACAAATTAAATCAATCTACGGACCAATTGGAATTAAATTAGGAGGAAAATCTGCTCCAGAAATTGCCTTATCAATTATTGCTCAATTGGTATCTGAAACATATAATAAGTAATGAAAAAAATATTGTTAATTATAATTTTTTTCTCTTTTACAAATAATCTATTTGCTAATTCTTTAGAGTATAAAGGTTTAGAAAAATTATCCAAAAATAATACTTTTATGAATGATAAAGGTAAACCTTATTCGATAAGTGAAATATCTGATAAAAAAAATTCTCTGGTAATTATTTATAATCATGGAAGCATACAGGATGTGAAGCAAGACCCTTGTAAAGCTAAACCGCAATTCGGATATATTTGGGATGCCGCTGTAGTGCCTGCTATTTTAAAACTTCACAACAAAAAAATAAATGGATTAGAAATTAAAATTTATCGTTTATGTTCAGGTGTAAAAGGTATGTCTGGAAAAGATCAAAAAAAATATAGAAAAGAATTAAAAACAAAAGGCACAATTAATTTAGTAGATGAATTTAAAAATATTAAAAGACAAAATATAATTTTACATGAAATAAATAATTTAAAAAATCTTGGATTTGATAAAATAATATTATCAGGATGGTCAGCTGGTGGATGGTCATCTCTAATTTTACAATCAAAATATCCAGATAGAATATTGGGAACAATTGCATTTAATCCAGCATTTGCAGGGCCAAAAAACGAATGGCAAAACAAATTCCTTGAGTGGGGCGCTTTTAGAGAACATCAATTAAACGAATTTAATAAAGCCAACACAATAAATGCAATTGTCTTTGCACATAAAGATGACGTTTTTGAAGATCCAAAAACTTTATCTTTTTTTAAAAATTTTAAAGGAATGAAATTTATTGATTATAGTGAATTAAAATCTACCAAGTGTACTTGGGCTGATGTAGATAAAAAAATGTCAGCAAATAAAGGACATAACATTCCACAATCAAAATGTTTTACAAAATATTTAGAAGAAAAAAATTATCTGATCTCATTTATTGAAAACATACTTTAATGATTAAAGCAATTTTATTGGCAGCTGGTCAATCTAGAAGATTAAAAAATGAAAATAAATTAATTAAAATATTTAAAAATAAACCTCTTATTCATCATGCTTTGAATTCAGTTCAAAATAGTAAAATAAAAAAATTAATTATAGTATTAGGCTATGAATTAAAAGAAGTTAAAAAAAAAATTAAAAAAAATAAAAAAATAATCTTTGTTCATAATAAAAATTATAAAAATGGAATGTCTTCCTCTATAAAATCTGGTTTAAAAAAAATTAGCAAGAAAGACAAAGGCTTTATAATTCTTCAATCTGACATGCCATTTGTTAAAACGTCAGATATCAATAAAATTCATAATTCTATAATAAGAAAAAAATATTTAGTTCATGCATTAAAATATAAAAATAGAATAGGAAACCCGATAGGATTTGATATTTCTATTTTAAAGAAATTTAAGAAAATTAGAGGGAATGTTGGTGCTAAGTATATGGTCAAAAGATTAAAAAATAGTACAAATTTTATTAAAGTATCATCTAGTAGAGTTTTTAAAGATTTTGATAAAGCTTCAGACTTTAGATCCTGACTTATTAAAAGTGACTCTAAATAAAAGAAGAAAAATTAAAATTATTAAAAATATTAATGGTTTAAAAAATATAGTTTTTGATAACCATATAAAATGTAAAACACCAAAAATTCCAATTACATAAATTAGTCTATGAATTTTTTTCCAATTATGTTTTAGTATTCTCATCATTTTATTTGATGATGTAATTGCAAGTGGAATTAAAAGTAACCAAGCTGCAAAACCTATAAATACAAATTTTTTCTTTAAAACATCATTTATAATTGGTTGAAAATCAAATCTATAATCAAGACCCACATAACTTAATAAATGAATGGATGCATAAAAAAATACAAATAATCCCAACATTCTTCTAAATTTAATCCAAATTGTAGAATTAGTTATTTTTTTTAGTGGTGACATTGAGAGAGTTAAAAATATAAAGATTAAAGTCCATTCACCAAAATGATTTATTATTTTATCAACTGGTTCAGCTCCAAGTTTATTATAAAATAATTGATAAATAATTGAGCAAAGAGGCCATAGACAAATTAAAAAAACAAAAATTTTTGAATATCTAAGCAATGTCAATAATATTTTTTTAAATCCATATCTTTATAAAGATGTGCAACTTCTTCTTCATAACCATTAAACATTAGCGTAGGTATTCTAGGAGACATTATACCTTCACCAATTACTCTCTCTGTTGCTTGTGACCATCTTGGATGATCGACATTTGGATTTACATTTGAGTAAAAACCATATTCCCTTGGAGATGCCTTCATCCATGAAGATGTTGGCATTTTTTCTACAAAAGAAATTTTAACTATTGCTTTTGCACTTTTAAAACCATATTTCCAAGGAACCATTAATCTTATCGGTGAACCATTTTGATTTGGAAGTTCTTTTCCATAAAGACCAGTTACCATAATAGTTAGAGGATGCATCGCCTCATCAATTCTTAATCCTTCTTTATATGGCCAATCAAGTATTGGATATCGTTGACCACGCATTTGCTCTGGATCTAAAACTGACTCAAATTTTACATACTTTGCTTTACTGGTAGGATTAACTTTTTTCAAAAGTTTATTTAACGAAAAACCCATCCAAGGTATAACCATTGACCATCCCTCAACACATCTTAGTCGGTAAATTCTTTCTTCTGAGGGAAATAATTTTTTAATATCATCCATAGATAAGATAATTTTTTTTTCTACTTCACCGTCAATAGTTATGCTCCAAGGATTACTTATAAAATCTTTTGAATATTGGGCAGGATCAGATTTGCCTGTGCCGAATTCATAATAATTATTATAGGAGGTCACATAGTTATAATCGGTTAAGTTATTTGATGCATGTGTGCTATTTAATAATCCAGGAGCTAAATAAAATACACTGGAAGTCAAACCTAATTGCTTAATAAACTTTCTTCTATTTTTGTAAATTTTCTCTGGTGTAATTTCTGAACTTAATATTTTCATTAGTTTACATCAATAGTAGTTCCTTTTAACCATTCACTTTCTTTATTTTCATAATGCTCTTT
Source organism: uncultured Pelagibacteraceae bacterium (assembly GCA_902594655.1). GTDB lineage: Bacteria > Pseudomonadota > Alphaproteobacteria > Pelagibacterales > Pelagibacteraceae > Pelagibacter. The sequence continues at coordinate 914 of CACJMW010000011.1, read as the reverse complement.
TTTCCATATTGGTGTTCTTTTCTTAATTTCCTCAATTATAAATCTTGATAATAAATAAGCTTGATGTCTGTGTTTACACCCAACACCAATCAAAATACTTTTTTCTTCTAAACCTACATATCCTTTAATATGTTCAATAAATATAGCTTTATCTTTTATATTAAGTTTTGTGTCAGCCTCTTTATATATTTCCTCAAAACTTTTTATTACTAAGCTGTCCTTAGAGTCGTAAGTTATTCCAGTTACCTTTTTATCCTCATTAACATTTCTAACGGTTCCAACAAAATATATTAATGCTCCAAATTTTGACGATTTTAAAAATTCTTCTGCATTTTTGATTTCAATTTTTTGATTTTTAGAATCAATTACTTTTGCATGTAACATTAACCACCTCCAACAGGTGGTATTATGCCAAATGTTTGTTTTTTATCTATTTTAAAATTGTCCGAGACAATATTATCATTTTCCGAACAAAATGCAGATGACATAACAATTTTTTTAAAGTTTTGATTTCCATTAAACTTATCATCAATCATTTTAACTAGTTCATTTTTTAAATCTTTAATTGAACATGGTTGTAATAGATTTAACTCTATGAAATCTTTATTACTTAATTCTCTTGCTGCACCAAATAACTCAACTGTTATTCTCATCTTTTAAATTATATTTTCTAAAAAATCTGGCAAACCATCTGGGTTTTTCCAAACACCACTTTTTCCACCTTCTTTAATTAATAATTTAACGTTATCAATTTTTAGATGTGGATTTACTATTTTGCTTAGATCATAAATAGTTGTTAAAGCAGCGTTTACACCCATTATGGCTTCCATCTCAACTCCTGTTTTAGCAACTGCAGATACTACACAAAAAACTTCTAAAGAATTATCTGCTTCATTCATAATTATCTTAGTTGC
>CACJMW010000010.1 GCA_902594655.1 uncultured Pelagibacteraceae bacterium | reverse complement strand
ACCTTTATAGATAAAAAAGCACAATTGAAAATGGCAATAAAGGTATTAGAAAATGCAAAAATGAGAAATACAAGTATATGTGGAGCAACAGAAACAGTTTTGTTTCACAAAAGTATTGCTAAAAAATTTATTAATCCTGTTTTAAAAAATTTACAAAAAAAAGGATGTAATATTTATGCAGATAAAACCATAAAAAATTTATTTGATGGTAAGTCTAATTTAGCAAATATTAAAAGTTGGTCTACAGAATACTTATCATCAAAAATTTCTGCGAAAGTAGTTAAAAACTTAAATGAAGCAGTTAGACATATTAATCAATTTGGAACAATGCATACTGATGCTATTATTACAGATGATAAAAAAGCGGCAGATTATTTTTTAAAAAATATCAAAAGTTCAATAGGAATTCATAATTCATCCACTCAATTTGCGGACGGTGGAGAGTTTGGCTTTGGAGCTGAGGTTGGTATATCGACAAATAATTTGCCACCAAGAGGACCGGTAGGCCTTGGGCAGCTTGTAAGTTATAAATATGAGGTTTATGGTAAAGGTCAAATAAGAAAATAAATTGATTAAAAAAACAAACAAAATTGGGATTCTTGGTGGAACTTTTGATCCTTGTCATTTAGGTCATTTAAAAATATCAAAAGAAGCGAAAATAAAATTTAAATTATCAAAAATTATTTGGGCAATAACAAAGAAAAATCCATTTAAAAAAATAAGTAATACGAAACTTCAGCAAAGAATTACAGCCTCTAAAAAATATGCTAAAAAATATAAATTTATTCGGGTTAATTATTTTGAGAAATTTACTAAATCGAACAAAACATATGATCTTGTAAATTATTTAAAAAAGAAACTCATAAATACAGAGTTATATTTAATATTAGGTGCTGATAATTTAATAACATTTCATAAATGGAAAAAATGGAGAGATATTTCAAAAAAATGCACTATACTTGTATTTGATAGATATCCTTACAAATCTAAAGCTTTGAAATCATTAGCTTTTAAACAAATAGATAAAGAAAAACTTAAATTTATTAAATTTAAAAAAGTAAATATTTCATCTTCTCAATTAAGAAAAATTTGATACTGTATTTATAATTAATGGATAAATCTTTAGATTTAAAAAATAAAATAATCAAAAAATTAGACTCCAACAAAGCTCTCGATATTGTTTCTATAGATCTAGAAGGTAAATCTTCGATTGCAGACTACATGATAATTGCTAGCGGAACATCATCTAGACATATACAAGCTTTATCAGAGCAAGTGTATGAAGAATTAAAAAGTAATGGAATTATAAATTGTAAAATTGAAGGCAAAGATTCTACAGATTGGAAATTAGTTGATGGTATAGATTTAGTCATACATATTTTTAATCCAGAAAAAAGAAAATTTTATGAGTTAGAAAAAATGTGGTCTGAATTAATCCCTAAAGAAAGAGTGACGATATGAAAAAAATATCATATACGATTTTTTTTTTAACATTTTTTCTATTTAGCTTTAAAGTTTTATCAGCGAATGAAACTGATATTTATAAAAAAATTGACTTGTTCAGTGAAGTCCTAGAAAAAATAAATAAAGAATATGTGGAAGACGTCAATCAAAGTGACGCTATGGATGCTGCAATTAATGGTGTATTGCAATCATTGGATCCTTATTCTTCATACATGTCTCCTGAAATGCTTCAAGAAATGCAAACAGAAACTAAAGGTGAGTTCGGTGGATTAGGTATTGAGGTGGGCATGGAAGCAGGGGTGGTAAAAGTAATTTCTCCAATAGACGGTTCTCCTGCAGAGGAAGTTGGTGTTAAAGCCGGAGACTACATTGTTAAAATCGATGGTACACAGGTTCAAGGAAAAACCTTATCCGAAGCTGTTGATTTAATGAGAGGTCCAGTTGGTAGTGAAATTGAAATTACAGTGAGAAGAATTGGTAAAAGAAAGGCTTTAACTTTTAATATTGTTCGCGATATTATTGAAATCAAATCAGTTAAATCAAAAGTACTAGAAGATAGTATAGGATATGTAAGATTAACATCTTTTAATGATAACAGCTCAGATCAACTTGAAGATATTCTTAAAGAATTCAAAAAAACTAAAAATATAAATAAATATATTTTAGATTTACGAAACAACCCTGGAGGATTATTAAATCAAGCAATTAGAATTACAGATTTTTTTTTAGATAATGGTGAAATAGTTTCTACAAAAAGTAAAAAAAAATTAGATAATCGAAAATGGTTTGCAAAAAAAGGTGATTTAATTGATGGAGATACTTTATTAGTTCTAATTAACTATGGATCTGCCTCAGCCTCTGAAATAGTTGCAGGTGCTTTAAAAGACCATAAAAGAGCAATCATACTTGGAGAAAGTTCTTATGGTAAAGGTTCAGTTCAGTCAATAATTCCTCTCAAAAATAATGGTGCAATTAGATTAACAGTTTCAAAGTACTATCTCCCATCAGGAGATTCAATTTCAGAGGTTGGTGTTAGTCCAGATATCTTTGTGGCTGAAGGTTCGGATGAATTTAGAATTGATACTGATACTGATAATCAATTAGAGTTTGCATTAAAATTACTTAATGGATAAAAAATTTATTCATTTGCCACTTAGAAAAGGCGTTGGGGTGGCATTATTAAATAAAAACAATCAAATATTTGTTGCTAAAAGAATTGATAATCCAAATGATTTTTGGCAAATGCCACAGGGTGGAATAGATAAAGGAGAAAATCCTTTAAAAGCTGCATACAGAGAATTAAACGAAGAGACGAGCATAAAAACTGTTGAATTAATTCAAGAAATCAAAGATGAGATAACTTATCATTTACCAGATAACTTGTTGGGTATTATTTGGAAAGGAAAATTTAAGGGACAAACTCAAAAATGGTACATTATGAGATTTTTGGGTGAAGATAATGAAATCAATCTTAAGACTAAACACCCTGAATTCTTAGAATGGAAATGGATTAATCATGAAAATCTTACAGATAAAGTTGTTGAATTTAAGCTTCATGTTTATGAAAAAATTAAAAATGAATTAAATAAACTAATTTAGACTCAGAGATTTTAGTACTTCAACCTTTTGTGAAATTATAAATCTTTTTTGATCATCAAGTTTGTCGCTGGAAAGATCTTTTTCTGCTTCCTTAATCATGTCTTGAATTTTAGATTTATCAGAGTTTTTTATATCAAAAATATTACTAGTTAATATAGAAAGAGTATTATTTTTGAATTCCACTATTCCATCGTCTACATAGAAGCTATTTTCTTCATTCCCTGAGCTAATTTTTATAATGCCTGGTTTTAAAAACGAAATAATTGAAATGTGATCTTTCAAAATTCCCATTTCACCTTCAAAAGCTGGTATAACTACTTCTGTAACATTATCTTTTTTTAAAAAAGATTTTTCAGGACTAACAATTTCTAAATTAAACTCTTCACTCATTACGCGGCGGCTTCTTTTGCCATTTTTTCAGCTTTTTCTACTGCCTCTTCTATTGTTCCAACCATATAAAAGGCAGCTTCTGGTAAATGATCATATTCACCTTTACAAATTGCATCAAATCCTTTGATGGTAGACTCTAAATCTACTAATTTTCCAGGTGAACCTGTAAATACTTCAGCTACAAAAAATGGTTGAGATAAAAATCTTTGAATTTTTCTAGCTCTTGCAACAGTTAGCTTATCTTCTTCGGACAATTCATCCATACCTAAAATTGCAATAATATCTTGTAATGATTTATAGGTTTGTAGAACTTTTTGTACTTCTCTTGCTACTCTATAATGCTCATCTCCAACTATTCTAGGATCTAAAATTCTAGAGGTAGAGTCTAAAGGGTCCACAGCAGGATAAATTCCAATCTCAGCAATTTGTCTGGATAGTACAGTCGTTGCATCTAAGTGTGCAAATGAAGTTGCTGGAGCTGGGTCTGTTAAATCGTCTGCAGGAACATATATGGCCTGCACTGAAGTAATTGAGCCTTTATTTGTTGTTGTAATTCTCTCTTGTAAGTTACCCATGTCGGTTGCAAGTGTAGGCTGATATCCAACAGCTGACGGAATTCTTCCTAGAAGAGCTGATACTTCTGAACCTGCTTGAGTGAATCTAAAAATATTATCAACAAAGAAAAGTACGTCTTGACCTTCTTGGTCTCTAAAATACTCTGCAACTGTTAATCCTGTTAAAGCAACCCTTGCTCTTGCTCCTGGAGGTTCGTTCATTTGTCCATAAACTAAAGCAGCTTTTGATCCAGCTTCATTTGGTTTAATTACTCCTGACTCTATCATTTCATGATAAAGGTCATTACCTTCTCTAGTTCTTTCTCCTACGCCAGCAAATACTGAAAAACCACCATGTGCTTTTGCTACGTTATTAATCAATTCCATAATAAGAACTGTTTTACCTACACCAGCTCCTCCAAATAATCCAATTTTTCCACCTTTGGCATAAGGAGCTAGAAGATCGATAACTTTAATTCCAGTTACAAGAACTTCTGTTTCAGTTGACTGATCATTAAATTCTGGGGCAGCTCTATGAATAGGCCATTTTTCAGATGACTTTACATCACCCTTTTCATCAATCGGTTCTCCAATGACATTTATAATTCTTCCAAGTGTTTCAGGTCCTACAGGAACTTTTATTGGAGCACCTGTATCAGTAACCTCGTCACCTCTTTTTAGACCTTCTGTTGCGTCCATTGCAATTGTTCTCACGCTAGACTCACCTAAGTGCTGAGCAACTTCTAAAACAAGTCTATTGCCGCCATTGTTACACTCTAGTGCAGTTAAAATTTCTGGCAGTTCTCCGTCAAATTTTACGTCTACTACCGCTCCAATAATTTGTGTTATTTTTCCTTTTCTCATAATTATAAACTTTCTGCTCCTGATATAATTTCAATTAGTTCTTTTGTAATTGCTGCTTGACGACTTCTATTATATTCAATAGTCAATTTGTCAACCATTTCACCTGCGTTTCTGGTTGCATTGTCCATTGCACTCATTCTCGAACCCTGTTCGCTAGCTGAATTTTCTAACATAGCTTTAAAAATCTGGGTTGAAATATTTTTAGGTAATAAATTTCCTAAGATTTCATCTTCATCAGGTTCAAATTCGTAACTCTCCTCTGATTTATTTGTTTCATCTACACTCATTTTTAAAGGTATTATTTGTTGTTCTTGAGGTATTTGAGTTATAACATTTTTAAATTGGTTATAAAAAATAGTACACACATCAAATTCTTTATTTTCAAATTTTTCAATAATGATTTTTCCTACTTTGTTGGCGTCAAAATAGTTTGCATTTTTAGACTCTTTGAATGAAATATTTTCAATTATATTATCTTTGTAAACTCTTTTAAGCTGATCATGTCCCTTGGAACCTACAGTTATGATTTTTAAGGTTTTTCCATTATCAGATAATTTTTTAAAATATGATTTCGCTTTTTTAATTATATTTGAGTTAAATCCTCCACAAAGTCCTCTGTCCGCAGTCATTACAACACACAGATGAACCTTATCTTCACCTGTGCCGGTCAGCAATTTTGGAGCATTTTCTTTATCTGACAAACCACTAGAAAGGTTAAGAATTATATTATTCATTTTTTCAGAATAAGGTCTTCCTCTTTCGGCACTCTCTTGTGCTCTTCTAAGTTTTGCTGCAGCAACCATTTTCATAGCTTTTGTTATTTTTTGCGTTGATTTAACACTGGATATTCTTTTTTTTAAATCGTCTAAACTTGCCATTTTTTATTAATTAAAGTTTTTTTTAAGTTCAACAATCAATTCTGTTAATGCTTTTTCGCTATCTTCCTCTAATTTACCTGAGGCATTAATTGAATTAATTATTTCTGGTTTTTCTGATTTACACTTTTCGATAATTTTAGACTCAAAATTCGCTATATCTTTTTGCTCAATATCGTCTAAATGACCTCTTACACCGCAGAAAACTGAAATCACCTGTTCAGCAACTGTCATTGGTGAATATTGTCTTTGTTTAAGAAGTTCTGTTAATTTTGAACCTCTATTTAATAGTTTTTGAGTAGATGCATCTAAATCTGAACCAAACTGAGCAAATGCAGCCATCTCTCTGTATTGAGCTAGCTCAAGTTTCATCGAACCTGAAACTTTTTTCATTGCTTTAGTTTGTGCTGAAGATCCAACTCTTGATACTGATAAACCAACGTTAATAGCAGGTCGAATTCCTTGGTTAAAAAGTTCAGTTTCTAAAAATATCTGACCATCAGTAATTGAAATTACGTTTGTTGGAATAAAGGCAGAAACGTCTCCTCCTTGAGTTTCAATGATTGGAAGCGCTGTAAGTGACCCACCGCCATGTTCATCACTCAATTTTGCAGCTCTTTCAAGTAATCTGCTGTGAAGATAAAAAACGTCTCCAGGGTACGCTTCTCTTCCTGGCGGTCTTCTTAGTAATAATGACATTTGTCTATACGCAACAGCTTGTTTTGAAAGGTCATCATAGATTATAAGAGCGTGCATTCCATTATCTCTAAAATATTCTCCCATGGTGCAACCTGTATATGGAGCTAAAAACTGAAGAGGGGCAGCGTCTGATGCAGTTGCAGCAACAATTGTTGTGTATTCCATCGCTCCAGCTTCTTGTAATGTTTTTTCTATTTGTCTTACTGTTGATCTTTTCTGACCTATCGCGACATATACACAATATAATTTTTGTTTTTCATCGCCTGATTCATTTATTTTTTTTTGATTAATGATTGCATCAATTGCAACAGCTGTTTTTCCAGTTTGTCTATCTCCAATAATCAATTCCCTTTGCCCTCTTCCAATAGGAACTAGACTGTCAATTGATTTCAATCCTGTTTGCATTGGTTCGCTTACTGATTTTCTTGGAATGATTCCTGGTGCTTTAATTTCTACTCTGCTTCTTTTTATTCCTTTATCTAAAACTCCTTTACCATCTATAGGATTTCCCAATCCATCAACTACTCTTCCTAATAATTCTTTTCCAACAGGAGTATCAACAATTGCTCCGGTTCTTTTTACTGTATCTCCTTCTTTTACAGCTCTATCATCTCCAAATATTACAACACCAACGTTGTCACTTTCCAAGTTTAGAGCCATTCCTTTAGATCCATCAGAAAATTCTACCATCTCTCCAGCTTGAACATTGTTCAATCCGTATATTCTTGCAATACCATCACCTACTGATAGTACTTGTCCAACCTCTGATACTTCTGCTTTGTCTCCAAAGTTTTTTATCTGTTCTTTTAATATCTTTGTAACTTCTGAAGGATTTATTTCCATTTATGCCTCTACCATTTTTGTTTCTAGTTGTTTTAATTTATTCTTTATAGATGTGTCAATCATAGTGCTTTCAACTTTTATGATTAAACCACCTATTAAACTTGGATCGTATTTATAGTTTAATTTTATATTTGCTCCAAAATTAGAAGCTAATTCATCTTTTATTTTTAATATTTCTGTTTCATTTAATTCTTTAGATGATGAAAGATCTGCTTTTATTTCACCTCTATTCTTCGAACAAGTATCGATAAAGTCCTCAATTATCTTCTCTATATAAAAGAGTCGTCTTTTTGTAATTACAAAATTTAAAAATGTTTTTAATAACTTATTTAAATTTAATTTATCTGAAATTAAATCAAAGGCAGCTGCTTGTTGTTCAATTTTATTTGTTGGATTTTTAATAAAGTTTTTAACTTCTTCATTTTCTGAAACTAATTTAAGGATAGCTAAAGCCTGGTCCTCTATCTCACTTAATGAGCCAGCTTCATTTCCAAGCTCATATAATGCTTGCGAATAACTATTTGTGCTTGCAAATGTTACTTTTTGGTCAGTCAATGTGTTCCTTATTTTCTCAAGAATTATTTAAAAATTGCCGATTAAATAGCATACGAAATTATTCTGTTCAAGTTACAGAATCTAAAAAAAGGTTTGTTTTATAGGGCTAATTGAAGCTAATTGGGTCAACATCAACTATTAGTTTTATTCCACTTACAGACTTATGGATCTTTAGAATTTCAGACAATTTTTTTTGAATATTTATGTCCTTTTTAGCTCTTATTAAAATTCTGTTTCTATAATTCTTGTTAATTTTAAATATTGGAGCCTCTACAGGTCCAAGAACTTTACAATTTAAATTTTTGTTTAATTTTTCTTGTATGATAAATGACTCTTTTTTTAATTTATCCTCGTCTGGTGATGTTATTATTATACCTATAAATCTTTCAAATGGTGGCAGTGAGTATTTTTTTCTTAAGATTAATTCTTTATCTAAAAATAAAAATGGATCTTCATCAGTAATTTGAGAAATTACATCTGAGTTCATATTATAAGTTTGAAAATAAACTTTAGCAGGCTTTCCAGCTCTGCCTGCTCTACCAGAAAGTTGATGATATAACTGAAGGTTTTTTTCAGCTGCACGTAAATCATGTCCTTGTGATGTTAAGTCAATATCTAAAACAACAATACAATTTAAATTTGGAAAATGAAATCCTTTAGAAACCATTTGGGTTCCAATTAAAATGTTGATTTTATTTTCAATAATATCATCTAAAATTTTTATAGATGATTTTTTATTCATTGTATCACTAGAAAAAATTACTGATTTGTATTCTGAAAAAATAGATTTTACTTCCTCTGATATTTTTTCAACCCCTGGACCAGAAAAAGCTAAATCACATTTTTTTCCATCAACACAATTTCTATCCATTCCTGTTTTATGTCCACAATAATGACAGAGAAGTTGATTATTTTTTTTGTGATAGACAAGATTTATTGAACAATTAGGACAGGAAAAAACATTGATACACTTTTTGCATAATACAAAAGGAGAAAATCCTCTTCTATTTAAAAAAAATAAAATCTGATCCCCTTTATCTAGATGAGATTTTACTTTTTCAATTGTCTTTGGAGAAATCCATTTTTGTTTTTCCAAACTATATTTTTTTAAATCAATGATCTCATGATCTGGTAAATTAGCATCTTTATATCTATTCAATATTCTTGAGTATTCGTATTTTTTTAGTTTGATGTTATTATAAGTTTCTACAGAAGGAACTGCACTTATCAGATTGATAGGTAAATTCTCAAACTTTGCTCTCGAAATTGCCATATCGCGAGCATTATAAATAACTCCTTCATCTTGTTTGTATGATTGATCATGCTCTTCATCGACCGTTATTAAACCTAAATTTTTAAATGGTAAAAATAAAGCTGATCTAGCACCAATAACAACTTTAATTTTATTAGAAGCGAGTCCACTCCAGATAATTTTTTTATTTTTTTTTGTTACGGACGAGTGCCAAATAGCTGGTCTAAAACCAAAAAAATCTATAAATTTTTTTTCAAAATCATTTGTTAAACCTATTTCTGGTAGTAAAATTAATGCCTGATATCCTTCCTCAATTTTTTTCTTAATTGCATTAAAGTATACAATTGTTTTACCTGATCCCGTTGTTCCTTGAAGTACATGTGTTCTAAATTTTTTGTCTTTTTTAATTAAGTCCTTATATGCCTCATGCTGTTCATTCCCTAATCTATATTTATTAGATTTTAGTTTTTCATTAAATTTCAGATATTCCTTTTCTTTTAAATCTTCTATTGCTTCACTGCTTAATAAATGAAGCTTGAAGGCCATACCCTTTGGCACAATATTATATTCTGAAAACCAGTTTAAAAATTTTATAGAATTTTCATTGAGTTTATTAATATTAAATATTTTTTTTATTTTTTTTATTTTAAACTTTTTGTTATTTTTTTCTTTTTCAAATTGATCCCATACAACACCTACTGCATCGCTCTTACCAAATGGAACTAAAACGTATCTTCCAACTTCAACTTTTTTATCTGACTCATACGTAAAAGGATGATCAAATATATTAGGTAATAAAACAGGTATTTTCATTTAACTTAATTTAAATCTAATAATATAAAATGAATATTAAAGATTAAGAATGAATCTGACGTTTATCAACAGACAAAGCTGCTTCTTTTACCGCTTCTGAGAAAGTAGGATGTGCGTGACAAGTTCTTGCAATGTCTTCGGAGCTCGCACCAAATTCCATAGCAACAGCCATCTCAGCAATTAGTTCACCGGCATGAGGACCAATCATATGTACTCCAAGAACACGATCTGTTTTAGAATCTGCTAATATTTTTACAAATCCCTCTGGTTCATCAATCGCCTTTGCTCTTGAATTTGCCATAAAAGGAAATTTTCCAACCTTATAATCTACTTTTGTTTCTTTTAGTTGTTCTTCTGTTTTTCCAATAGAAGCTACTTCTGGTGAAGTATAAATAACTCCAGGAATTATGTCATAATTTACATGACCTGATTGACCTGCAATAATCTCTGCAACAGCTATTCCTTCTTCTTCGGCTTTATGTGCTAACATGGGACCCTGGATAACATCTCCAATCGCATAAACATTTTTAATATTTGTTTGAAAATGTTTATTAACTTTTACTCTTCCTTTATTATCTTTATCAACTCCAACTTTTTCTAAGTTTAAGTTGCTAGTACTTGGTTTTCTTCCAACAGAAATTAAAACAACATCACAATCAAATTGTTTTTTATTACCTTGTTCATCAGTAGTATTTACAGAAACTACATTTTTATTTTTTAAAATCGATTCTACTTTTGTTTTTAAATTAAAATTTATCCCTTGCTTTTTTAATAATTTTTGAAACTCATTTGATATCTCTTTATCCATACCTGGGGTTATATGATCTAAGAATTCCACAACTTGGACTTCAGATCCTAACCTTGACCAAACTGATCCCATTTCTAGTCCAATATATCCACCGCCGACTACAACTAATTTTTTAGGAACCTCTTTTAAAGAGAGCGCGCCAGTAGATGAAACTATTTTTTCTTCATCAAATTTAACACCTGGCAAAGAGACTGGGTCAGAACCTGTTGCAATAATTATGTTTTTTGTTTCAATAGTTTCGTTCTTATTATCATTAGATTTTATCGATATTTGGTTGGCACTTTTAATTGAGCCGGTTCCTTTAAAATATGTAACTTTATTTTTTTTAAATAAAAACTCTATTCCCTTAGTTAAAACAGTTACTGCTTTCTCCTTATTTTTCATCATCTTTGGAAGATTAAGTTTTAAAGAACCTACTTCTATTCCAATTTTTTCAAAATTTTTAGCTTTATGAAAGTTTTCAGATAAGTTTAATAAACTTTTTGATGGAATGCATCCTACATTTAAGCACGTACCACCTAGTGATCCTCTAGACTCAATACAAGCTGTTTTTTTTCCAAGCTGGGCTAGTCTAATTGCACAAACATAGCCTCCTGGACCACCACCTATAACAACTGCATCAAATTTTTCTGACATAATTAAATATTTAAAAATAATCTTCTTGGATCTTCTAAATTTTCTTTAACTGTTTTTAAAAATGAAACTGAGTCTTTTCCATCTATAATTCTATGATCATAAGATAGAGCAAGATACATTACTGGTCTTATTTCTACTTGACCTTCAACTACTATTGGTCTTTCGATAATGTTATGCATACCAAGCACTCCTGATTGTGGAGGGTTTAAAATTGGTGTTGATAGCATTGACCCATAAACTCCACCATTACTTATTGTAAAAGTGCCTCCTTGAAGATCTTTAATAGTTAAGTTTCCATCTCTTGCTTTATCAGAGATAATCTTAATATTTTTTTCAATATCAGCGAAAGACAATTCATCTGCATCTCTTATGACTGGAACTACTAAACCCCGGTCAGTTCCTACCGCAAAACTTATATTATAATAATTTTTATAAATTATATGATCCTTATCTACTTCTGCATTAATACTTGGATAAAGTTTTAATCCCAAAACACATGCTTTTACAAAAAATGACATAAATCCCAATTTTATTCCAAAAGTTTTTTGAAAATCTTCCTGATTGTCTTTTCTCATTTGTATTATTGCGCTCATATCAACTTCATTAAAAGTTGTTAGCATTGCTGCAGAATTTTGAGCCTCTTTTAGTCTCGTAGCAATGGTTTGTCTTAACCTTGTCATTTTAACTCGCTCTTCTTGACCTTTTTCTAATTTCTTCTGGTTTGGAGAAGGTTTTGAAGCCATTAAATTGATTAAGTCACCTTTTAAAATTCTACCATCTCTTCCTGTTCCTTGCACTTCTGAAATATTAATATTTTTTTCTTCAACAATTTTTCTAACTGCAGGAGATAATTTTATATTGGGGTTTGTTTTTGAAGTTTCTATTGTTTTTACTTCATTAGTTAAAACTAATGGCTCTTCTATACCTTTTTCCTCAAAAATTTGTGGCTCTGAAAATTTAGTTTTTTCAAAATTGAGTATATTAGATTTTTCCTCTGAACTACTTTTATTTACTTTTTCACTTTTATTTTCAGGTTTAATTTTTTCTATTTTTGTAGTCTCTTTAATTTTTTCCTCATTTACTACACCCAGTAAAGCTCCGACCTTTACAGTTTCTCCTTCTTTCGTTTTGATATTTGTTAGCACACCGTTTACTGGAGAGGGAACTTCAAGATTAACTTTATCTGTCTCTAATTCTACAATTGGTTCATCAGCTTTTACGCTTTCTCCTGATTTTTTTAGCCATTTAGAAACAGTGGCCTCTGTAATACTTTCGCCTAAAACTGGAACCAATATGTCTTCACTCATTTTTATTTAAATACCTTATCTATAATTTCTTTTTGTTGGGCCAAATGTCTTTTAGCATAACCAGTTGCTGGTGTTGAAGCAAATTCTCGTCCAATATAAGAAATTTTATTATTTTTAGCTTTTATGTATTCTAAAGTCCAATCAATATAATCTCTAACAAAAAACCATGCACCCATATTTTTTGGCTCTTCCTGGCACCAGTAGAACTTTGCACTTTTAATATAGGGTTTTAATTCTTTTGCTAATGATCTTGCTGGAAATGGATATAATTGTTCGACTCTCAGTAAAAGAATGTCATCTCTTTTATTTTTTTCTCTTTCCTGAAGTAAATCAAAATAAACTTTTCCTGAACAAATAATAACCTTGTTTATATCTTTTGGACTCTTTAATTTAATAAAGCCATATTTAGCATCTAGTGCATGGTCCCATAAAATTCTATGAAAAGAATTTTTTTTACTAAAATCCTCTAAATTTGAAACGCAATGCTTATGTCTCAAAAGAGACTTGGGAGTCATTATCACTAATGGTTTTCTAAAATCTCGAGTAATTTGTCGTCTTAAAGCATGAAAATAATTTGCAGGGGTAGTAATATTCATAACTTGTAAGTTATCTTTTGCACATAATTGTAAAAATCTTTCTAGTCTTGCAGAGGAATGTTCTGGTCCTTGACCTTCATATCCATGAGGTAGAAGCAAAACTAATCCAGAAGCTCTAGCCCATTTTCTTTCACCTGAGGCTATAAACTGATCTATAATAACTTGTGCACCATTTGCGAAATCACCAAACTGTGCCTCCCAGAGAACTAAAGTTTCTGGTTCAACTAAACTGTAACCATATTCAAAACCTAAAACTGCAAATTCCGATAATAAGCTATCAACTATTTCAAATTGCTTTTGAGATTTTGAAATATTATTAAGAGGTATATATCTACTATTATCAATTTGATTTCTTAAAACAGAATGCCTTTGACTAAATGTACCTCTGCCAGTGTCTTGTCCCACTAGTCTTATCGGATTGCCCTTTACTAAAAGAGAGCCAAAAGCTAAAGCTTCTGCAGTAGACCAGTCAATATTTTTTCCATCTTGAACTGATTTATGTCTATTATTGAAGATCTTTGTTATTGTTTTGTGGACATTAAATTTTTCATCAATTTTATGTATCTTTTCTGAAATTTTTATTAGTTCTTTTGTATCAAAACCACTAACACCTCTTATATCTTTTCCTTTTTGAGGTTTATATCTTGACCAAGTACCTTCGAACCACTCAATTTTTGGATTATAATCTTTTGCAGTTTGAAATTGTTGATCCAATAAATTTTTAAAATCAGATTTTTGATTTTCAAACTCTTCGAGAGAAATTGTGTTTTCACCTACTAATTTTTCTCCATAAATACTCAAACTTGATTTATGAGACTTAATTTTTTTGTACATTAATGGTTGTGTAAATGAAGGTTCGTCTCCTTCATTGTGGCCAAATCTTCTATAACAAATTAAATCTATCACAACGTCTCTGTTAAATTGTAATCTGAATTCTGTAGCAATTCTTGCACAATATACGACTGCCTCTGGATCATCTGCATTTACATGCAATATTGGCGCTTCAACCATCTTTGCAACATCAGATGGGTATGGTGAAGATCTTGCAAAACGAGGACTTGTCGTAAATCCAATTTGATTATTAACAATTATATGAATAGTTCCGCCTGTATTATGGCCAGGAAGACCTGACATAGCAAAACATTCTGCAACAATTCCTTGTCCAGCAAATGCAGCATCTCCATGTAATAAAATGGGTATAACTTTTTTTCTCTTTAGATCTTTATGAAAAAATTGTTTTGCCCTTGTTTGACCTAAAACTACTGGATTAACAGCTTCTAAGTGAGATGGATTATCAGTTAAACTTATATGTACTGAATTACCATCAAATTCTCTATCTGAAGAAGCTCCTAAATGATATTTTACATCTCCAGTACTATCTTTAGACATGTCTCCATATTCACCAGCAAATTCATTGAATATTCTTTTATATGATTTCTGTAAAAGATTAGCTAAAACATTAAGTCTGCCTCGATGTGGCATACCAATCTTTAATTCTTTTACCTCATACTGGCCTCCAACCTTTATAATCTGTTCTAAAGCTGGAATTAGTGACTCACCACCATCTAAACCAAATCTTTTAGTACCAACATATTTTTTTGCTAAATATTTTTCGAAACCCTCCGCTTGAATTAGCTTATTCAAAATTGCTATTTTACCATTCTTAGTGAATGAAATTCCTTTTTCATCTAACTCTATTCTATCTCTAAACCATTTTCTTTCTAAAGGATCGGAAAGATGCATAAATTCATATCCAATAGATCCACAATAAGTTTTTCTTAAAAATGATAGTATTTCTCTAATAGAAGAATAATTTTTATTAATTGTGCCATCTAAAAAAATTGGCCTATCGTAATTTTCTTTTTTAAAACCATAAAAATCTGGATGTAATTCATCTAAATATTCAGTTTTTGATAGCCCCAATGGGTCAAGTTTAGCTAATAAATGTCCTCTAATTCTATAAGCTCTTATTAATGCAATTGCTTTGATTGACTCATTGCTTGCTTCTTTAAAATCTTTAATATTATTATTTTCTAGAGCTTCGGAATTAATATCTTTTTTATTTAAAATTATATTTTCTAATTGTTCTAAATGAATTTTAGATTTTTTCCCCCACGATGGGCCTTCTAATTCCTTTATTGCAACAGATGTATCTTCTTTTAAGTTGTCAAAATATTTTTTCCATTCCGAAGATAGAGCTGTATCTTTGTTTATATACTTCAGATACATCTGCTCAATAAATGCACTATTAGACTTACTTAAAAAAGAAGTCTCTTCAAGTTTACGATTGCTGGAAATACTCATTTTTTGGTATTATATTGAGGATATCTAAATTTTTCAATTAGACAATTTGCTAAGAAGTGTTTTTCCTATTTCTGCGGGAGATTTCGCTATCATAATTCCTGCATCTTCCATAGTTTTAATTTTTTCTATCGCTCCTCCTTTGCCCCCAGAAATTATAGCGCCTGCATGACCCATTCTTCTTCCTGGTGGAGCTGTTAAACCAGCTATAAATCCTACAATTGGTTTTTTGATTTTATGATTTTTAACAAATTCAGATGCCTCTTCTTCTGCTGTGCCGCCTATTTCTCCTATCATTAAAATAGACTCAGTTTCGGGGTCGTTCAAAAATAAGTCTAAACAATCAATAAAATTCGTTCCATTAATTGGATCCCCGCCAATACCAATGCATGTTGATTGGCCCAAACCGTTTTCTGTTGTTTGAGCAACAGCTTCATAAGTTAAAGTTCCAGATCTAGACACAATACCTACTGAACCTTTTTTATGAATATTACCTGGCATTATTCCAATTTTACATTCATCTGGTGTTATAATTCCAGGGCAGTTTGGTCCTATTAAACGTGAATTAGATCCAGATAATTTCTGTTTTACTTTAAGCATATCTAAAATTGGTATTCCCTCAGTTATACAAACAATTAGCTCTATTGAAGTGTCTATCGCTTCGATGATGGCGGAAGCTGCAAATTTTGCTGGAACATAAATCATAGTCGCATTAGCTCCTGTTTCATTTTTTGCCTCTTGTACAGTATTAAACACTGGTCTTTCTAAATGTGTTTGGCCACCTTTTTTTGGAGTAACACCTCCAACAAGATTAGTTCCATATTTAATTGATTGCTCGGAATGAAAGGTGCCATGCGATCCAGTGAATCCTTGGCATATTACTTTTGTATCTTTGTTGACCAAAACTGACATTATTTAATTTCCTTTATAATTTTTTGTGCGGCATCAGATAAATCTGAAGCTGAAATTATTTCTAAACCAGAATTATCCAAAATTTTTTTTCCCTCTAAAAAATTTGTCCCCGCCAACCTCACAACCAATGGTACATTAATTTTAATTTCTTTTGCCGCATCAACGACTCCCTGTGCAAGAACATCACATCTCATAATACCACCAAATATATTTATCAAAATACCTTTTACATTTTTATCTGATAGAATAATTTTAAATGCAGCAGATACTTTTTCCTTTGATGCTCCACCACCAACATCTAAAAAATTTGCTGGTTCTTCACCATATAATTTAATTATATCCATTGTTGCCATAGCTAAACCGGCTCCATTAACCATACATCCGATACTCCCATCTAATTTTATATATGCTAAATCATGTTTGCTTGCTTCTATTTCTGTTGGCTCCTCTTCATTTAAATCTCGTAACTCTAAAATTTCAGGATGTCTAAAAATCGAATTATCATCAAAATTCATTTTTGCATCTAAACAGAGTAAATCATTTTCCTGTGTTAGAATTAACGGATTTATCTCTACTAAGTTAGCATCAGTAGAAATAAACATCTTGTAAATAGATTTAATTAATTGAATTCCTTGTAAAGTAGCTTTTTTATCTAAATTAAATATTTTGACAATATTTTTACAATCCTCGTTTTTTATTTCTGCAAGAAAATCTATTTTTGTGGTTACAATTTTTTCTGGATTGGTTTTTGCAACTTTCTCTATATCCATCCCCCCTTGATCACTTGAAATAAATGCAATTTTTGAACTTGTTCTGTCAACTAAACAGGAAAGATAAAATTCTTTTTTTATGTTAGAGGACTCCTCAACATATAATCTTTTTACTTCTTTGCCATGGGGTCCGGTCTGATGTGTTATCAAAACTTTACCGAGCATTTCTTTTGAAGCCTTAGTTAAATCCTCAATATTATCTAATATTTTAACACCTCCAGCTTTTCCTCTGCCCCCGGCATGAATTTGAGCTTTGAGGACGTATTTTTTTGTATTTAGTTTCTTCGTTTTTTTTATAATTTCTTCAACTGTGAAGCCAAAAACTCCTTTTGGAACAGCCACACCATATTTTTTTAAAATTTCCTTAGCTTGATGTTCGTGAATATTCATCTACTTTAAATCTGGATCAATAGAGGATGCTGCATTCCAAAGTTTTTTTACAGCTTCAACAGAGTTATTGAACTCATTTCTCTCCTTTTCATCAAGATCTATTTCTTTAATTTTTTCAACTCCATTTTTTCCTATGATGACTGGTACGCCCGCGTAAACATCTTTAAATCCATATTCGCCGTTTAGAAAAGCGGCACATGGTAATATCTGTTTTGTATTATTTAAATATGCTTCAGCCATTTGTACTCCTGAAGCTGCGGGTGCATAAAAAGCTGAACCTTTTTCTAAATACTTTACTATCTCAGCACCACCGTCTCGAGTTCTTTGATTTATATTTTCTAACTTTTCTTCTGAAATTTTTCCTTCTTTTACTAAATCCAATAAAGGTATTCCTGAAACTTTTGTAAATCTTGGAAGAGGAACCATGGTATCCCCATGTCCTCCCATAACCATTGCCTCTATATCCTTTACAGGTACATTTAATTCTAAAGATAAAAACAATTTAAACCTAGAACTATCTAAAATTCCCGCCATTCCAACTACTTTGTTTGCCGGTATACCAGAATACTTTTGTAATGCCATAACCATTACGTCTAATGGGTTTGTTATACAAATTACAAACGCATCTGGTGAGTTTTGTTTAATGCCTTGTGCAACTTGTTTGACAATTTTTAGATTAATTCCAAGCAAGTCATCTCTACTCATACCTGGCTTTCTTGGTACTCCAGCTGTAATTATAATTACATCAGAATTTTTAATATCTTGATAATTATCAGTGCCAATATATCTAACGTCAAATCCATCTACAGATGAAGATTGAGCAATATCTAAAGCTTTGCCTTTAGCTATTCCATTGGCTACATCAAACATTACAACTTCATTAGCTAATTCTTTTATTCCAATCAGATGTGCTAAAGTTCCTCCTATTTGACCTGCTCCTATTAAAGATATTTTTCTCATTTATTACCTATTTAGATTTACTTCATTGTAGGCATTACAAATTCTGGGTTTGATCTTACGCCAGAAGGCCATCTTGAAGTTATTGTTTTTAATTTTGTGTAAAATCTTACTCCCTCAGGACCATGCATATGTTGATCTCCAAACAAAGATCTTTTCCATCCACCAAAACTATGAAAAGCAACTGGCACAGGTATAGGTATATTAATTCCAACCATACCAACTTTAATTTTGCTTGCAAACGTTCTTCCTACGTCTCCATCTCTTGTATAAATACTTGTTCCATTTCCAAATTCATGTTCATTAATTAATTGTGTAGCTTCATCAAAATCTTTAGCTCTTACAACCGACAAAACTGGTCCAAATATTTCTTCTTTATAAATTCTCATATCTTTTTTTACATTATCAAATAAACATCCACCTATATAAAAACCACTCTCGTAACCCTGAAGTTTAATATTTCTACCATCAACAACTAAATTGGCTCCTTCTTTTACGCCTAAATCAACATAGCCCTTAACTTTTTCTAGATGTTCTTTCGTAATCAAAGGACCCATCTCTGAGTTTTTATCCATACCCGGGCCAATTTTTAATGCCTCAACTTTTTTTGCTAATTCATTAACAAGTTTGTCCCCGATGTTTCCGACTGCAACGGCAACTGATTGAGCCATACATCTTTCTCCTGCAGAACCATACGCTGCTCCCATTAAACCATTTACAGCTTGATCTAAATCACAATCTGGCATTACAACACAATGGTTTTTAGCCCCACCAAGCGCTTGAACTCTTTTTTCATTTTTTGCTGCAGTTTCATAAATATATTTTGCAATTGGAGTTGATCCTACAAAACTGACAGCCTGAATATCTTTATTCGTCAATATTGCATCTACGACTTCTTTATCCCCATTTACTACATTTAGAACTCCATCTGGTAAACCAGCTTCTGTAAATAATTCAGCTAATCTAATTGAGCAAGATGGATCTTTTTCTGATGGTTTTAATATAAAAGTATTTCCACATGCTATTGCCATTGGAAACATCCACATTGGTACCATAGCTGGAAAATTAAAGGGGGTTATACCAGCGCAAACTCCTAAAGGTTGTCTAATCGACCAACTATCGATATCAGTTCCAACATTCTCTGTAAATTCGCCTTTTAACATTTGAGGAATTCCACACGCAAACTCAACTACTTCTAATCCTCTTGTGAGAGAACCCTTTGCGTCGTCATAAACTTTACCATGTTCCGAAACAATAAGTTTGGTAAGTTCATCTGAGTTTTTTTCAATTAATTCTTTGTATTTAAAAATTATTCTCGCCCTTTGAATTGGTGGTTTTGAAGACCAGCTCAAAAAGGCTTTTTTTGCATTTTCGACAGCTTTGTCTAAATCTGATTTTGTTCCCAACAAAACCTCGGACTCATGATTTCCAGTTGCAGGATTAAATACTTTTCCTTTTCTTTTAGAGTCTCCTGTAACAACTTTACCATTAATGTAATGTTGTATTAAATTCATCAGAAATTATTTAAATATATAATCAGCTTGTTGCAAGCATTTTTTTAATTGAAGCTATTGCTTTTGCAGGATTTAAACCTTTTGGACACGCATTAGTACAGTTCATAATTGTATGACATCTATAAAGCTTCAATTCATCAGCAACTTTTTTTAGTCTTTCTTTTCTATCCTCATCTCTGCTATCTATTATCCATCTGTAGGCCTGTAGTAAAACTGCAGGTCCTAAGTATTTTTCTCCATTCCACCAGTAACTAGGGCAAGAAGTTGAACAACAAGCACACATTATACATTCATACAAACCATCTAGTTTTGATCTATCATCTTTTGATTGTAAGTGTTCTGTATCATCTATTTTTTTTGTTGTTTTCAACCATGGTTGAACAGATTCGTATTGTTTATATAATGTGCTTAAATCACCTATGAGATCTTTTAAAACTCTAAGATGTGGCAAAGGATAAATATTTATATCGCCTTTAATTTCTGAGTGAGGTTTGGTACATGCAAGACCATTTTTTCCATCCATATTCATCGCGCAAGAACCACAAACTCCATGCGCACAAGATCTTCTATACGCTATCGAAGGGTCAATTTCATTTTTAATTTTATTAAGTAAATCTAGAACTTTAGATGGACAATTGTCCATATCAACTTCATAAGTATCTATTCTAGGATTTTCTCCAGTTGCCGGATCCCATCTATAAATATTTACTTTTCTTATGTTTTTAGAACCAGTTTTATCTTTGTAATAGTATCCTTTTTTAACTTCTGAATTTTTTGGAAGATTAATTTGAACCATTAATAAATTCTTTCTTGCGGTGGAAAATATTGTACTTCGTTTGTAAGCGTAGATTTATGAACATCTCTATAAGTGATTCTTGATTTGCTTCCTTCACACCATGTCAAAGTATGTTTCATAAATTTTTGATCATCTCTACTTGGAAAATCCTCCCTAGCATGGGCACCTCTACTCTCTTTTCTGCTATATGCAGAGTCCATTGTGGTAATCGCCTGTCTTATTAGATTATCAAATTCTAAAGTTTCTACTAAATCAGTATTAAAAATAAGTGATTTATCTTTTACATTTATATTATCCATGCCTTCAAAAGGCTTTCTAATTTCATTTACTCCTTCTTTTAAAGTTTTTTCAGTTCTAAAGACTGCACATTTTGATTGCATAGTCTTTTGCATTGAAATTCTAAGGTCTGCAGTTTTATTGTCTCCATTTCCATTTCTTAAACTATCAAACCTTTCTAAACATTTATCAGTTTCAGAATTTGAAATATCCTCATGAGGCATACCTGGTTTAACTAATTCTGCGGCTCTTTTTGCGGCAGCTCTACCAAAAACCACCAAATCTATTAACGAATTTGAACCTAATCTGTTTGCACCATGTACAGAAACACATGCTGCTTCTCCAATAGCCATTAATCCAGGAACTGTTTTCTCTGAACCATTTACAGTCAAAACCTCAGCTTTATAGTTTGTGGGTATTCCTCCCATATTATAGTGAACAGTTGGAACTACTGGTATTGGTTCTTTGGTTACATCAACATTCGCAAATAATCTTGATGACTCTGCAATTCCAGGTAATCTTTCGTCTATTACTTTAGGATCTAAATGATTCAAGTGTAAATGGACATGATCCTTTTCTTTCCCAACACCTCTACCTTCATTAATCTCAATTGCAATCGATCTACTTACAACATCTCTTGAAGCTAGATCTTTTGCTTTGGGAGCATATTTTTCCATAAACCTTTCACCTTTTGAATTTAAAAGATATCCCCCTTCGCCCCTTACTCCTTCTGAGATTAAAGTTCCATGACCATAAATTCCAGTTGGGTGGAATTGTACAAACTCCATATCTTGCAAGGGAAGGCCCGCTCTTAATACCATTGCATTTCCATCTCCAGTACAAGTATGAGCAGATGTAGCTGAATAATAAACTTTTCCATATCCACCTGTAGCAATAATAGTTATATGTGATCTAAAACGATGTAGAGTTCCATCATTTAAGTTCCAAGCGATTAAACCTTTACATTGACCATCTTTCATTAAAAGATCCAAAGCAAAGTACTCAATAAAAAACTCAGTATTATGTTTTAATGCTTGACCATAAAGAGTATGGAGAATTGCGTGTCCAGTTCTGTCAGCAGCAGCGCAAGTTCTCTGAACGGTTCCATTTCCATAATTTTTTGTCATTCCTCCAAAAGGTCTTTGGTAAATTTTTCCATCCTCCGTTCTGCTAAAAGGTACGCCATATTGCTCTAATTCAAGTACTGCTCTTGGTGCTTCTTTACATAAATATTCAATTGAATCTTGATCTCCTAGCCAGTCCGATCCTTTAACAGTGTCATACATGTGCCAACGCCAGTCATCCTCGCCCATATTTCCTAGAGCTGCAGAAATTCCACCTTGTGCAGCTGAAGTATGGCTTCTGGTTGGAAAAACTTTTGAAATACAAGCAGTCTTTAAACCAGCTTCACTAAGTCCAACCGCCGCTCTTAGTCCTGAGCCTCCAGCACCTAAAACAACAACATCATAATTGTGATCTATAATTTTATAAGAATTCATATTTTATAATTTGTATAGAGTGATTATTGTAATTGTAGGAATAATAAAAGATGACAAATAAACCGTCATATTAGCAAATTTTCTTGTCTTTTCGCTATTAATATAATCTTCGAATATTTCACTGATAGTTAATGCAGAATTAAAAAAAGTAATAAATATAAATAGTGAAAAGATTATCGCAGATGCAGGATCTGAAAAGAATTCTAAAACATTTTGATAGTTACTATCATAAATAGATACAAATTTAAGCAAAAACCATATCATTAAAGGAACCATAACTACTGAGCTCAATTTAAGTGATAACCATTTTTTTGTAGCGCTTAACATTATAATAATATTCCTCTAATTGAATATAGAAAAGCTGTTATAATTATTGACCCTACAATAACTAAAACTCCTGTTATCTTAGATGTCTTTAATTCAAAACCATAACCTAAATCCCAAAACCAGTGTCTAATTTCACTCAATATTTGAAAAGAATAAGACCAAACAAAACTAATAACAAAAAACTTACCAATGAATGAATTAAAAAAATTAAAGATTACTTCATAACTTTCATTTCCTAAAAATAGAGACCAAACCCAAAAACAGATTAATGATAATGATAAAATATTTATTACCCCAGATATTCTATGCGATATTGAAACCAGAGATGATATATGCCAGTTATAAATTTGTATATGTGGTGATAGCGGATTGTTATTCATTGTTTTGTTTTAATATAGGCCTCTGCTATTTCTACAGCATTTAGAGCCGCACCTCTAAGCAAGTTATCAGAAACTATCCATAAGTTTATGGCTTTTTGATTTGTATTATCTTTTCTTACTCTGGAAATAAAAGTTTCATCCTTACCAGCTGCTTCAAGCTGAGTCATGTAGCCACCATCAATTTGGTCATTTACGACTTTACAACCCTCTGCATTATCTAACAAATTAATAACTTTTTCTAAAGTAAACTCTTTTTCAAATTCTATATTTACTGACTCTGCATGAGAAACCAATACTGGAACTCTAACACAAGTCGCGGTCACATTAATATTTTTATCTAATATTTTTTTTGTCTCATTAATCATTTTCATTTCCTCTTTTGTATAGCCATCATTTGCAAAATTATCAATATGTGGGATTGCATTAAATGCAATTTGTTTTGTAAAATTTTTTGAATTAATTTTTTTATTGTCAAGAGCAAGTTTAGTTTGATCAATTAATTCATCCATTGGACCTTTGCCGGCCCCAGAAACTGATTGATAAGTTGAAACAACTATTCTTTTAATTTTAAATTTTTTATGTAACGGTTTTAAAGCAATTACCATTTGTATTGTTGAACAATTTGCGTTTGCAATTATATTCTTTTTGATATTTTTAAGGTCTTCAGAATTTACTTGTGGTACGATTAATGGAACATCTGGATCCATTCTAAAAAAACTTGAGTTATCAATTACAATTGAATGTCTTGCGGCTTTTTCTGCAAATTTTTCTGCTATTTTTCCACCTGCTGAAAAAAAAGCAATATCGCATTTAGAAAAATCAAAATTTTCTAAATTAAGTACTATGTATTCTTTTTTTTTAAAAAGAATTTTTTTTCCTTCACTTTTTTCCGATGCAACTAAATAGAGTTGATCAATAGAAAAATCTTTTTTGTCTAAAACATCTAATATTTTTCTACCAACGTTTCCTGTTGCCCCTACAATACAAATATTCATGGTAATTATGTGATGTTATACTAAATGAATGGTAAATCACAAACTTTTCCGTTGCAAATATTACCATTTATATCAACTTTCACATTTTGAGATGGTGTATAAAATGGCTTCTTAATCATAGCAATACCAATCACTTTATTAAAATGTGGTGAGAAGCATGCAGATCTTAACTCTCCAATTATACCATTATTTTCGTCTTTAACATCCAAAGCTTTTGTCATACTTATTTCATTTGCATCAATAACAAGACCCATTAACTTTCTGTTAATTCCTTCAGACTTTATCTTTTTCAATTTATCTTTTCCTAAAAAACTTACATCTGATTCTAAATTTATATATTTATCAAATCCACATTCGAAAGGATTATCATAAAGATCCATATCATTACCGTAGGATAAAAGTCCACTTTCTATTCTCTCAATAAGATTTGGACATCCTGGCTTTACATCAAATTCTTTTCCAATTTCAAATAAATGATCATAAAGTTCTAATCCTGATTTTGTATTTTCAACATAAACTTCATAGCCACCCTGCTTTGACCATCCAGACCTTGCAATTAAATGCTTTGTTCCTTCAAAGTCAAAATAATCAAAACCAAAAAATTTCAAATTAGTAATTTTTTCTCCAAAAACTTTTTCCATTAATCTGAATGACTTCGGGCCTTGAATAGCCATAATATCCACACTTGGTTCGAATATTTTTACATCAAACTTATTTCCTATAGCTAAACCCTTTGCAAATAAAATTACATCAGAGTCTGCAATTGAAATCCACCATCGATCTTCCTTTAACCTTAAAACAACGGGATCATTTATTATTCCTGCATCATCGTCTATTATTGGACAATAGTAACATCTTCCGTCTTTAGATTTTGATAAATCCCGGCAAGTCATCATTTGAACTAATTTAGCTGAGTCTTTTCCACTAACTTCTACTTGTCTTTCACCAGCGACATCCCATATCTGAACATTTTTTTTTAAATGATGATAGGAGTCCTCCAAAGAACCAAAGGCAGCTGGTAATAACATATGATTATATGATGTATAAGCTGTAACACCTTGTTTTTCGATTCTAGATGTATATGGTGTGCTTCTTAATCTTCTTGATTTAGCAATGGTAAAGTTTTTCATTTAGTTTAAATCCTTAGCAATTTTTCTTAGTTCAAATTTTTGGATTTTGCCTGTGGAAGTTTTTGGTAATTCACGAAAGTTAATTTTTTTTGGAACTTTAAAACCAGCCAAAGTTTCTTTGCAAAAATCTATTAATTCTTTTTCTGAAACATCTTTATCCTTTACTTTTTCAATAAATGCACAAGGTACTTCTCCCCATTTTTCATCAGATTTTGCAACTACAGCAGCTATTGAGACTGCAGGATGTTTGGCTAAAGTGTTTTCAATTTCAATGGAGGAAATATTTTCACCTCCAGAAATGATAATATCTTTTGATCTGTCTTGTATCTTTATATATCCATCGGGATGCATTACAGCTAAATCTCCAGAATGAAACCATCCATTTGCCATGGCTTTTTCTGTTGCATCTTTATCCTTAAAATAACCTTTCATAACAATATTACCTCTAATCATAATTTCACCCATTGATTTTCCGTCTTTAGGAACAGGCTTCATAGTCTCTGGATCTATAACCATTGCATCTTCAGTATTTGGATATCTAACACCTTGTCTTGCCTTAATTTCGTTTTGTTTATCCTCATCAAATGAATTCCACTCATCATTCCATGCACATTGGGTAATATGACCATACGTCTCTGTCAATCCATAAACATGCATAACTTCAAAACCCAATGCTTTCATTTTTTTGAATATTATACTTGGTGGGGGCGCTCCAGCTGTAAGAACATGAACTTTATGGTTTAATTTTTTTTGGTCTGATTGAGATGCTCCTGTAATCATATTTAATACTATAGGAGCTCCACCAAAATGAGTAATTTTATGTTTTTCGATTAATTCAAATATTTTTTTTATATCTATTGCTCTCAAACAAACAGTTTTTCCATTTAGCATAGGTATCGTCCATGGATAGCCCCACCCATTACAATGAAACATTGGTACAACAGTTAAAAAATTTAGTCTGTTTGGCATATTCCATGCAACGGCACTTCCCGTTGACATAAGATATGATCCTCTGTGGTGATAAACTACCCCCTTAGGGTTTCCAGTAGTACCCGAAGTATAATTCAATGAAATTGCATCCCACTCATCTTTTGGTCTTTTCCAAACGTAATTTTCATCTCCCGATTTTAAAAAACTTTCATATTCATGTTCACCTATTTTTTTTAATAATGTTTGATCTATAAAATCATCTTGGATATCGATAATGATTGGTTTTTTATCAACTGTTGTGAGTGCTTTCTCAATAATAGAATGCAGTTGTCTATCAACAATAAATACTTTTGCTTCGCTATGGTTTAGAATATAAGAGACTGTTTTAGCATCTAGTCTTACATTTATTGTATTTAGAACCGCCCCAGTCATAGGCACAGAATAATGTGCCTCAAAAATTTCAGGAGTATTAAATGCCATCACTGAAACAGTA